>JBKPQA010000249.1:0-12625 GCA_046733835.1 Actinomycetota bacterium | reverse complement strand
ACGGGGCCGGTCCTCGGGCATACCCTCCCCTCTCGACTCGGCCTGAGCTGCACTGTGATGCAACTACGCTAGATGACAGTCGTTCCCCGAGCCGAGGAGTTCTTCCGTGCCCGAGTCGAAGGGCCGAGACAGTCGGTCTGGCCACTACACCCCGCAGCAGCGCGCCCGGAAGCAGGCCCCGAACCCCGAGTGGTGGGCGCCGGTCTTCGTGACGCTGCTCCTGCTCGGGCTGGCGTGGATCGTGGTGTTCTACGTGACGCAGGGGGCCTGGCCGATCGGGGCGTTCGGCTACGCGAACCTCCTGATCGGGTTCATCTTGTTGCTGGCCGGCTTCGGGATGGCGATGCGCTGGCGCTGACCCGGCGCCGATGCTCGAAGGCGGCCCGACCGGAGACAAAGGAACCAGCCAGCTCAAGCATTGCCGGCGCCGGGACTGCGCTCTTCGTTAGAAGGGTCGCCAGCGGTGGCTAGTTATCCACAGTGTCATCCCCAGGCTGGGGATGAACCACACTGGTGTAGTTCTGTCGGCGCTCAGCGGAAGAGCGGCGGCACCGTCGCATACTTGGCGGCCATCAGGGCGACCACCACCACGAGGACGCCGAGCATCCCCAGCACGGCGTACCGGCGGAGGTGCTGTCGATTGAGGACCGCCACCACGACAGCGCAGGCCAGCCCGGTCAGGAAGCCACCGAGATGGGCCTGCCACGCGATCCCCGGGTAGAGGAACCCGATGGCCGCGTTGACCAGGATGAGCACGCCGATCCCCGCCGTCGACCGGCCGAGGTGCCGATTGAGGACCAGCAGCGCCGCGAACAGCCCGAACACCGCCCCGGACGCTCCCACGACACCGGTGAACCAGGGTCCGATGGGGTTCGCCGCGTTGGGCGGCGACGCCAGCAGCAGAAAGCCCGCAGACCCTCCAACGGCCGACACCAGATAGAGCACCAAGAACCGCAGCCGCCCCAGCAGACCCTCGAGATACGGCCCGATCTGCCACAGCACCAGCATGTTGAACACGATGTGCAGGAACATCTGGGGCGAGTGGAGGAACGCCGCCGTCAACGCCCGCCAGGGCTCACTCGCCCCAATGGCCGGCGAGAACGCGAAGGTCTCGAACACCCACGGACTGATCAGCTCGGCGACGTAGACGACAACGCAGATCCCGATGATCGTGTACGTCACGACCGCGCCGCGCGGGTTGACCGCGCCGCCGAAGATCGTGCGTGCCGACCGACTCTCCCGAGCCGCCTGCTGCACACAGTCGACGCACTGCACGCCGACCGCGGCCGGCCGCTGGCACTCCGGACAGACCGGCCGCCCGCAGCGCTGGCACCGGACGTGCGACTCGCGGTCGGGATGCCGCGGGCATACCGGGATCTCGACCGGAGCCGGGTATGCGGTGGGGTCCGTCATCGTGACCAGAGAACGGGTATGCGTCGAGCCGGGTTCCGGCTTACTCCTCGCGGTCGATCGTGACCCGCTCGATGACCACGTCGTTGACCGGCTTGTCGTTGCGGTCGGTGGGGACCCGCGCGATCTTGTCGACCACTTCGCGGCTTGGCCCATCGGCGACCTCACCAAAGATGGTGTGCTTGCCGTTCAGGTGCGGAGTCGGGCCGACCGTGATGAAGAACTGAGAACCGTTGGTGCCCTTGCCCATTCGCTTGCCCGCATTGGCCATGGCGAGCAGATACGGCTTGTTGAACTGCTTCTCCGGGTGGATCTCGTCGTCGAAGGTGTACCCCGGTCCACCAAAGCCCTTACCAAGCGGGTCGCCGCCCTGGATCATGAACCCCCCGATGATCCGGTGGAAGATCAGCCCGTCGAAGAACGGCGTCGGGTTCGTCCGACCGGCGTCGTCGCGGTACTCCCGCTCCCCAGTGGCGAGCCCGACGAAGCTGTCGACCGTCTTCGGCGCCTGGTGCGGAAAGAGCGTAACGACGATGTCGCCCTGGTTCGTGTGGAGGGTGGCCTTCATGGCGGCCATCCTCGCACGCATACCTGCCTGTTCAATTTTCCTGATTTTCGCGTATGCGTTGCCGCTCCCGGCCTGTCGGGGACGCCCTGGTGTCGTGTCCAGGAGAGAAACACGGCAGGATGGGCGCGAAGCGGGACCAGTAGGCCACGAGAGAAGTGGTCACCAGGATGAACGACCAGTCGCACTCAGGAGGGACTGTGTTCGGGAGAAAGAAAGAGCCGACCGTCGGAGACTACGTCGAAGCCGTGCGCGGCCAGGCGGGAGTGGCCCTGGGCAAGGGCCGTGACCGCGGCGCCGACCTGGCGGAGGTCTACGGGCCGATCGCTCGCCAGCGGGCGCTGGAGGCATACGCCTGGTCGCGCCCGCGGCTCGATCCGTATGTGGAAAAGGCACGCCTGCGCGCTCAGCCGTATGTCGATCGAGCCATCGTCGCGGCGGCCCCGAGGATGCAGCGGGTCGTTAACGGCCTCGAGCCCAGAGTCGACAAGGCGCACGACGTCATCGTCCAGTCGTGGATCCCACACCTGTCGGCTGGAATCGCTGCATTGGCGGGCGCCACTGCCGCGGCCAAGTCGCAGGTCGTCGACATCTCCGGACGCGCGCCGGACGCGGTCGCGGTCCTGAAGGGCGACAAGGTCGCCAAGGAGCCGAGGGGTGGCAAGGTCCTCCTCGGCCTGGGCGTCGTCGCGGCGGTCGGCGCCGTCGTCGTGGTGCTGGCCAACCGCAAGCCCAAGGAAGACCCGTGGGCGACCCCGACCACGTCCTACACCCCGCCGGCCAAGACCTTCACCGACCGGGTGTCTGGCGCGAAGGAGACCGTGACCCAGGCCGCCGGTACTGCCGCGCACAAGGTCTCCGATGCTGCGGGTGCGGCCGCGCACAAGGCCAGTGAGGCGGCCGACAAGGCCAAGAGCGCCGCCACGGACCGTGCCAAGGCCGGGGCAGACAAGGGAAGCACGGCCGCCTCCGACGCCACGTCGAGCGAGGGCGAGTCGGCCAAGGCCACCACAGCGGACACCGTCGACGTCCTCGGTGACGTGGCCGATACGACGGCAGACACGCCTGAGGGCGTCGGTGCGAACCTCGCCGGCGCGGCCTCCGACGTCAAGCCAGACGTGACCGAGGCCGTCTCCGACGTCAAGCCCGACGTGACGCAGGGCGCCGCCGACGTCAAGGCCGACGTGACCGACAGCGCCGCCGACATCAAGCCCGAGGTGACGAAGCGCGCATCGAGGGCCAGGCCGCAGGTCGACGACAAGACCACCTGAAGCCGGCACCCAAGTACAGCGGAATCCTCAACGCCCAGACCGCAAGGTCCGGGCGTTGAGCCGCTCACTGGCCTGTGGCGTAGGTCAGCTGAGGGTTCGGCCCAGAAGAGCGGCGAGCCGGTCGAGTGGTGACGCGTCGTCCGGTGCCTTCTGCGGCGTGCCGAACGGATTCCGCCCTTCGGGGATGCGCTGCAGCATGGGCTCGCTCCAGGCGTATGCGTCGTCGATCGTCTGTGGGTCGAAGTCGATCGTGGTTCCGAGCGCGTGCTGTAGGTCCCATCCGTGGGCGAGGGTCTCGGTGATCTTGAGGCCGAGGACGTCGGTGCCCTGAAGCGTCCCGATCGGCCACTGGTTGGCGCGTTGCATGACACCGGGCTGGTCGAACGCGTGGATCACCTCATCCGCGGTGCGCTCGTAGGTCTCGACGAGCTCCTCCGGTGAAGCCGTTGTCCGGTCCGTGGGGGCGCCCGGTTGGTCGCCGGCGAGCCGAACGACGAAGCGCTCGTTCCCGGTGATCAAGTGCTCGACGAGCTGGTGAACGTCCCAATCCGGGCAGGGCGTCTGCTCAGACCACTGGTCCTCGTCCGCCCATCGCAGAGCGGCGGTCACCAGGTCCTGCGCGGCCTTGAGCTGAGCGACGTTCATGCTCAGGACAGTAGCGGTTGGACACCCGGCCGCAGATGGGCGAATCGAGACGTCGGCGGGGAGCTGGCGCGCGCGACCGAGAGGAAACGGGTGTGGTGACGAACGAAAGGGCTGCCTTCACCACACCCGTCCGGGCCCAACTACTTCTGCGCTGTAGCGCACCCCGGTGCGACGTCCTCGATTCGATACACGGAGGGGTTTCCCTTCGGCACGATGTACGTCGCGTAGTTGGTCGCCCCGCCCGCACTGGTGACCTGACCCGGTTCGTCGCCGCTCTCAATGAAGGTGGCGCCGTTCGGAAGCCCGGGCCCGTAGTCGGTCTTGTTGCAGTGTTCGTCCCAGAAAGTCACCGATCCCGACGACACGACCACCATCACGACCCCTGGGTGATGGTGCCAGCCACTGGTACCTCCCGGTGCAATCTGCACGAGCTGAACGCGGACGTCCGTGACCTCCTTTGTCGCGAGCCTGACGCCGTCGTGGCGGACCTTTACCGGATTCAGACTGCCAGTGCCCAGTGTGGTCGCGGTGAATCCGGACGCGGGAGACGCGTCCGCACTGGTGGTGAACGCTACGAGCGCCAGCATTCCGACCGTGGCGGCGATGATGTGTGAGCGCTGGACCTTCATGTCGTACTCCTCAAAGACGTCCGCGGTACCACGCTTCGTCGGGTGCCGCTGTTTGTCCTCCCAGATGTTCCTGTCGGGACTTTTGACGCTAGAAGCCTGTGAAAGTCGCACACGTTCTCGCACACGGTTGATTCATAATCTGGGTGTGCTCTGCCTCCTCGGGCCGGCAGCCCTGCACGCCGACGGCCAGCTGCAGCCGCTCAACCTGCGCCCGAAGGCGCTCGCCTTGCTTGTGCGGCTCGCGCTCGTCGAAGGCTCACAGGACCGCGACGTGCTGGCGGAGTTGCTCTTCCCTGACTCTGTGAATCCGCGAGAGAGCCTCCGATGGCACCTCAGCCAGCTCCGCGCCGGCCTCCCGTTACCCCTCGAGTCCGATCGCCAGACGGTGGCTTTGACGACCTCAACCGACGTCGCTCGGTTCCGAGACGGGGCCGATCGAATATTGCGTGGTGACTACCAAGACGCAGCGGCGATTCTTGGCCTCTACCGCGGCGACTTGTGTTCGGGCCTGCGGGTCGCGGCGTCTGCAGATTTCGACAACTGGCTCTACGTGCAAGAGGACGAGCTTCGCCGCATCCTTCGGCGGGCGACATTGGCCCACGCCCGCGTGGAAATAGCCGAGGGCTTTGCGGGTGAGGTGATTCCATCGCTGCGCCGGCTGACCGACATCGATCCCTTTCTCGAAGATGGTCACCTGCTCCTCATTGAGGCGCTCGAAATGGATTCCCGCCGGGAGGAAGCGCGCTATGCGTACGACCGGTACCAGCGGATCGTGCGTAACGAGCTGAACGGACAGCCGAGAGCCGAACTGGCGCGCCGCTACGAAGGTGTTCGCCCCACAGGACGCGCGTTGCCGGTCGATGAGCTGATTCCGTTGGAGACGATCACCATTCATGTCGTCGACTGGCCCGGCGGCGACCCGCCGATCGTGGCCATCCATGGCTCGACCGGACACGCATACTCGTACACCGCCATCGGTGAGCGCTTGGACTCTGCCGTGCGGCTCATCGCCGTGGACCTCAGAGGTCACGGGTTCTCCGACAAGCCGCCCAGCGGCTACGGCCTCGACGAGCACGTCGGTGATGTATGCGAGCTGATCGACACCTTGGGACTGAAACGGCCGATCCTGCTGGGCACTTCGCTCGGTGGCGCCGTCGCCACCTTCACTGCCCAGGCGATCGATGACCGGATCAGCGGCCTGGTCCTCATCGACGCCGTGGTCGGGGACCAGAGTTTGGTGGAAAGGTCCTCCTACGCAGTCCAGCAGCTAGAGCTTCGGCTCAAGGAACGCTTCAACGACTATGACGACTACCGGCAGTGGTGGGGCACCCTGCCGGACGACGCAACCTGGCGACGCTGGCTGGACCGCAGCCTGCGGATGGAGCTCGCTCCTCTGCCAGATGGCCGGCTCCGGCCCCGCAGCGTGCGGGACGCGCTGGTCAGCGAGTGGGCTTGGCTGGAACGGAACAACGCGCTCGACGCACTCGCTGACGTCACTGTCCCGGTGCTGATTGTCCACGCGGATGGACTCTTCCACGGCGGCCCTTATCTCGGCGACGCGTCTCTCAATGCGCAGTTGGACGCCGCTCGTGACTCCCGCCTATTCGTCGAGCACGGCCGGAATCACGCCGACATCATCTACCGGCCCAGCGGTGAATTCATTGAGACCCTCAAACAGTTCGCGAGTCATGTGAAGGCCGAGTCCCTCGCGAATCAGTCAGCCTCAGAGTGATGGCGATGCTCCGAAGCGGAATCTCCCGCTCACTTCAAGGACTTCGCACGGAAGGCGTCTTGGAGGCGGTTTCGGGCGCGAGCCTCGGTGGGAGGTGCGGGAACCTCCCGCTGCCTCGGCACTAACCCGAACACGGTTCGGACATCATCGGTTGCATTCGTTCCCTCCGCTGGTCTGGGTGTTCAATGACCAGCATGACCCGAAGTCTCCTCCGGTCGAGCAGGCGTGTTGCCATTGCCCTCGCCAGCGCCAGCGTGCTCGTCGCCGTCAGTGCGGGCACGGCTTCGGCCAGCCAGGACCTGTGCATCTCGACCAACGGGGTGGTGCGGGTACAGCACGGCACCGCCGTGTGTTCGTCGGTGCCGGGAGCCGGCAATGTCGCCATCGCCCGGGGCGCAAACAGCAGGGCCATCGCCGGCATCCAGCCCGGCGACACGCACAACAGGGCCGTAGCGAACGGGGCCAACAGTCTGGCCTTCACCGGCGGAGGTAGTGACAACACGGCCACCGCGTCCGGCAGTAGCAGCTTCGCCGAGACCTTCAACGGCAATGGAAACACCGCTACCGCCAACGGCAGCGGCGCGCAGGCCACCGCATGGGGCACTAATCAGAGGGCCATCGCCAGCGCCGATAAGGCTGACGCTGTCGTCCGCGACGGCGAGAACAGTGTCGCCACCGCCAGCGGGTACAACAGCTTTGCCAACGCCAATGGCGGCAATGGCAACATCGCGACGGCCAGCGGCGTCCATAGCTCCGCCATCGCGGTTAGCGGGGAACACAACACGGCGCTCGCTCGCGCTGCGAACAGCTCCGCTACGGTCAATGGCGGTGCCAACAACACCGCCATAGCCAACACCCCAGGCTGCAGCGTGACCGCGTCGGGCGGCGTCACTCAGACGTGCTAGGTCGCCTCAGCGAGGCGCTTCGCAGCGGTTGAGTGGCCGCCAGTCCGCACAAGCGGCGTCGAGACCTGGTCTGTGGATAACTCTGGGGACGTGACCGCTCGACGACCTAGCGTGCCGAGATGAGACGACACACGAGGACGCAGCTCAGCAGGCCCCACCCCAGGAGCCTGATTACCGTCGATGCTCTGGTCCCCAACCCGGAGTTCGACCACGACCCGCTCCCCGACCAGATCCTGGGGATCGCTTTGGACCAGCGAGCGTTCGGACCTCGACGGCTCATGGTGGCCTTCGCGGCATACGACGGTCGCTTCCTCGCCCTGACGTATGCCCGACGCACTGACCCCGTCGAGCGAGCCCTCGAGGGGTGCCTGCTTCACTTCGACGCCCTGGGACGCGGCAGCGAGGCGCACGCGGCCGCGGTCGTCCTCTGTGACCAGGCCGTTGAGGACGGCCCCCCTCTCGCGGACTTCATCCGCGACGTTCGAGCGGGCCAAGACCATGGCCTGGAAGCACCGCGTGCACCTGGTCGACTGGATCGCCTGTGATGACGAGCTACTCCGGTTCGCGCGACGACGCACTTTCACGCCCGCGGCCGAACCCGGCTGGTGGGACGTGCCTGACCTCGTCGTGTAGGAGGTGTCTCCGACGGCCTAGCCGACGGTCGTCCGCAGGCACCGACCGAAGTGGCGAAGGTGAACACGATCCGGCCGCGACCTGGAGTGGAGCCAAGGGGACTCGAACCCCTAACCCCCTGCTTGCAAAGCAGGTGCGCTACCAATTGCGCCATGGCCCCCAAGGCCGACCACCGCGGCCGGCTCAGAGCCGCGCCTCAGCTTGCAGCAGAAGGCTTCGCCGGCGGAGTCGAGCGGACGTCGTCCGTGGCCTCCGCCCACAGCTCCTGCTCCGCGCGCTGGTCGCGGACCTTCTTCTGGATCGCGATCGCGCCGGCGGCGGCGATCGCCACGACGAGCAGCTTCTTCAACACGGCCTTCTCCTCCAGACATCACGTGGTAGTGGGCCTAAGAGGACTTGAACCTCTGACCTCTTCCTTATCAGGGAAGCGCTCTAACCGTCTGAGCTATAGGCCCCGGACCGCGCCGCGACAGGCTATCCCACGCTGGGCAGCCCCAACAAAACTCTCCAGCCGTGGTTGACCGGCGCCGGGTCAGTCGTCGGTTAGCGTCAGCTGGATCCCACCGACCAGCGCCGAACAGATGTTGTAGAGGAACGCCGCCAGCGTCGCCAGCGCCGTCATGAGGATGATGTCGATGACGCCGAGGACGATGCTCAGCGACACCACCCGACCGAACCCGATGTAGTTCATCAAGGAGAACTGCGTCGTCGTCGAGGGCTGGATCTCCTGGACCACGCGGTCGATGTCGGCGAACACCCCCATGCCGGACAGGATCAGCCACAGCACCGCGGTGAGGACGACGCCGGCGATGCCCGCAGCCACCGCGAGCAGGAACGACATCTTCATGACCGACCACGGGTCGACGCGCGCGACGGCCAACTTGACCCGACGGGTCGTCACCCGGCGGGACGCAGCCTGGCGGGATGTTGGCGCCGCCTGACCTTGACGTTGCGGCTGGCGATGGTCCCCGGTGCGTGGCACCCGACCGGTTGCCTCGGCGCGGGACTGCGGCGTGGGCCGCGTGGCCGTCGTGGCGGAGGCGGCTCCTACGGCAGCGCCGGACGCACCAGCACCGCTGGGCGCCACCCCAGGGCGGTAGGGCTGACCGTTGGTGGGCGGGCCGGCGGGTGGGCCGGCCGGCCGAACGGTCGGCGTCGGTGCGGTCGGTGCGGACGTCGAGGCCGTCGACCGAGCCGGGCCACGGGCGGAGCGAGTGGGACCAGTCGGCGAGCTACTCGGCATACCCGCTCGCGTCGGCGAACCGGACGCGCCCGAGGGTCCGCCCACGGCAGTCCCAGGGGTTCCACCCTGACCTGTCGAGCTCACTGCTGGCCTCCGTTGTCATCCTGCGACCCGCCCCGATCATCGGACGTCTCACTAGACGGTACGGCATCCTCCCCCGAGCCTGACGAATCCGCGCCATCGTCTGAGACGTTCTCCAGCTCCGCCTCGACGGCCCGTTCGGCGTTCCGGGCCACGGCCACGATCGCGTCGCCCACATCCGGCGCGGCAAACCGCACGCCCTGGGTATTCCGTCCCGTCCGCCGGACCTCGTCGACCCGGGAGCGGACGATCTTGCCCTTCTCCATGACGACCATGACCTCGTCGTCCTCAGCGACGGTCAGCGCCCCGACCAGGTCGCCCCCGCGCTCTGAGACCTGAGCCACTCGCACGCCGAGCGTCGCCCGTCCCTTGACCGGGTAGTCCGACGCCGGTGATCGTTTCGCCAGGCCGTTCTCGAACACCACGAAGACGTCAGGGTCCTCGCCGTGCTCGACCACCGAGATCGACAGCAGCTCGTCGCCGTCGCGGAACTTCATCCCGACCACGCCCGATGTGGCCCGGCCCATCGGCCGCAGCGCCTCGTCGGTGGCGTGGAACCGCACCGACTGGCCCTTCCGCGAGACAAGGATCAGGTCGTCCGCGGACGACGCCAGCCTGGCGCCGACCAGCTCGTCGCCCTCGCGCAGGTTCACCGCGATGAGGCCACCGGTCCGCGGCGAGTCGTATTCCGACAGCTTGGTCTTCTTGACCAGCCCGGCCTTGGTCGCCAGCACGAGGTAGGGCGCGGTCTGGTAGTTGTCGATGGCCAGCACCTGCGCGATCTCCTCACCCGGCTGGAAGGCCATGAGGTTCGCGACGTGCTGCCCCTTGGCGTCGCGCGACTGCTCCGGGAGCTCGTAGGCCTTGGCCCGGTAGACCCGGCCCAGGTTGGTGAAGAACAGCAGCCAGTGGTGGGTCGTCGTGGTGAAGAAGTGCTCGACGACGTCCTCCCCCCGTAGCTGGGCACCGCGCACGCCCTTCCCTCCACGGCGCTGGCTCCGGTATGCGTCCACGCGGGTGCGCTTCGCATACCCACCTCGGGTGATGGTCACCACGACGTCCTCGACAGGGATCAGGTCCTCGTTGGTCATGTCGCCCTCGGCGCGCTCGATCACCGTGCGCCGCTCGTCGCCGTACTTCTCGACGATCTCGGCCAACTCGGTCGAGACGATCTCTCGCTGGCGCTCGGGCTTGGCGAGGATGTCGCGGTAGTCGTCGATCTGGGTCTGCAGCTCGTCGTGGTCCTCGACGATCTTCTGGCGCTCCAAAGCAGCTAGCCGACGGAGCTGCATGTTGAGAATCGCCATGGCCTGGACCTCATCGATCTCGAGCAGCTCGATGAGGCCGTCTCGAGCCACCTCGACGGTCTGCGAGGCGCGGATCAGCGCGATGACCTCATCCAGCGCATCGAGCGCCTTGAGGTACCCGCGCAGAATGTGGATCCGCTCCTCGGCCTGCCGCAGGCGATACCGAGTCCGCCGCTCGATGACCTCGATCTGATGGTCAACCCAGTGCCGGATGAACCCGTCCAGCGGCAGCGTGCGAGGTACATCGTCGACGAGCGCGAGCATGTTCGCGCCGAACGTCGTCTGCAGCTGCGTGTGCTTGTACAGGTTGTTGAGGACGACCTTCGCCACGGCGTCCCGCTTGAGGACAACCACCAGGCGCTGGCCGTTGCGCCCCGAGGTCTCGTCGCGGATGTCGGCGATGCCGGAGACCCGTCCCTCCCGCACCAGCTCGGCGATCTTTTGGGCAAGCAGGTCGGGGTTGACCTGGTACGGGAGCTCGGTGACGACGAGGCACTGCCGGCCCTGGATCTCCTCGACCTCGACGACCGCCCGCATGATGATCGCGCCACGGCCGGTCCGGTATGCGTCCTCGATCCCCTTCCGGCCCATGATCAAAGCCGCTGTGGGGAAATCCGGACCCTTGATGATGCCCATCAAGGCCTCGAGCAGCTCTTCACGCTTGGCATCGGGGTGCCTCAGGTACCACTCGGCGCCCTCGGCCACCTCGCGCAGGTTGTGCGGCGGGATCTGGGTCGCCATCCCGACCGCGATACCGGCCGACCCGTTGACGAGCAGGTTCGGGAATCGAGCCGGCAGCACAACCGGCTCCTGGCTGCGCCCGTCGTAGTTCGGCTTGAACTCGACTGTCTCCTGGTCGATGTCGCGCACCAGCTCCATCGACAGCGGCGCCATCCGGCATTCCGTGTACCGCATCGCCGCCGCACCGTCATTGCCCCGCGACCCGAAGTTGCCCTGTCCGTCGATGAGCGGATAGCGCAGTGACCACGGCTGCACCAGACGCACCAGCGCGTCGTAGATCGCCCCGTCCCCGTGCGGGTGGTACTGCCCCATGACGTCGCCCACGACCCGCGAGCACTTGTTGTATCCCCGGTCCGGCCGGTACCCGCCGTCGTACATCCCATAGATGACGCGCCGGTGCACCGGCTTCAGGCCGTCCCGCACGTCCGGCAGCGCCCGACTCACGATGACCGCCATCGCGTAATCGATGTACGACCGCTGCATCTCGGTATTCAGGTCGATCGGCTCGATCCGATCCCCCTCGGTCAACGGCACCGCAGCCGTGCCCGTATCGACAACGGCCGCATCCAGACCCAGACCCTCTTCGTCAGTCGCGTCCGTCGGGGTCACGTCGTCCGGCCCGTCAAAGGGCGGCTGCTCACTCACAAGAAGTCCTTAGAAGCAGAGGTGAGGTAAAGAAGTGGCGGGGTGTGACGCGCCGCCGGCACGACGGACCGGAAGGCGAGGCGACGCATACCAAAAGGCACTAGATGTCGAGGAACCGCACGTCGCGGGCGTTGCGCTGGATGAACCCGCGACGCGACTCGACGTCCTCCCCCATGAGAATCGCGAAGATCTCATCAGCAGCCGCGGCGTCGGCCAGGGTGACCTGGAGCAGCGTCCGGGTGTCCGGATCCATCGTGGTCTCCCACAGCTCGTGGTAGTTCATCTCGCCGAGACCCTTGTACCGCTGGATGGGGTTGTCCTTGGGCAGTCGCCAGCCGCGTTCCTTGCCGGCCGCCATGAGCCCGTCGCGCTCGCGGTCGGAGTAGGCGAACTCGTGCGGGGCGTTGCTCCACTTGATGCGGTAGAGCGGGGGCTGAGCGAGGTAGACGTAACCGGCCTCGATCAGCGGCCGCATGAACCGGAACAGCAGGGTCAGCAGCAGGGTCCGGATGTGCATGCCGTCGACGTCGGCGTCGGCCATCAGGACGATCTTGTGGTAGCGCGCCTTGTCGAGGTCGAAGTCCTCGCCGATACCGGTGCCGAACGCGGTGATGAGCGCCTGCACCTCGGTGTTGGCGAGGATCTTGTCGATCCGCGCCTTCTCGACGTTGAGGATCTTGCCGCGGATCGGGAGGATCGCCTGGGTATGCGGGTTGCGGCCCTGGACCGCCGACCCGCCGGCCGAGTCGCCCTCGACGATGAAGACCTCGGAGATCGACGGGTCCTTGCTCTGGCAGTCCTTGAGCTTGCCGGGTAGG
>JBKPQA010000248.1:0-2830 GCA_046733835.1 Actinomycetota bacterium | reverse complement strand
CCTCGGAGCGACCAGCGCAGACGACTTCGCCACCCGCGTCGTCCTCGCCGACCAGGTCGGCGCGCTCACAGACAACGCGCTCAAGGAGCTGGAGAACGCGCGCGCCGAAGCGGCGGCCCAAGAGGCGTACCTGAAGGCCGTCGAGGCGGAGGTCGCCCAGCTCAAGCGCGAGGCCGAGGACGCATGGGCCAAGGCCCAGGCGGCTCGTGATGCGGCAGCCGCCGCCAAGGCGAACCTCGACGCGCTGCTCGCCCAGCAATCCGCATACGCGGCGCAAGTCGAGGCCAAGAAGGCCGACGAGGAGAAGCGTCTCGCCGCCGCGGAGGCCGAGCAGGCCCGGCTCCAGGCCGTCCTCGAGGCGCAGGCGCGCGCCGCGGCCGCCGCCGAGGCGGCCCGAGCGGCGGCGGCCCGAGCGGCCGGACGCGCATACACACCCGTCACCGGCGGTACCGGCTTCCTCAGCCACGCGGCCAACGGGCCGATCACGTCCCCGTTTGGGCTGCGGTACCACCCGATCCTCCACGTGTGGAAGCTCCACTCGGGCACCGACTTCGCGGTCCCGTGCGGCACGCCGGTGTACGCGGCCGCCGATGGCACCGTCATCAGCGCCGGCTACGGCGGCGGTAACGGGAACCGGATCGTCATCGACCACGGGATCGTCAGCGGCGTCGACCTCGCGTCGACCTACAACCACCTCACGTCGTTCGTCGTTCGCAGCGGCAAGGTGAAGCGCGGCCAGCTCATCGCCTACTCGGGGACGACGGGCTACTCCACCGGCTGCCACCTGCACTTCGAGACCCTGGAGAACGGTCAGTTCGTCAACCCGATGAAGTGGCTGTAACCGCCCGGTAGCCTGGCCCGCGACGGTCGCGACGAGACGGGGAGGCGAAGCGGTGGCCAAGGAACGCGGTCGATCGGTGATCGCGAGCAACCGCAAGGCGCGCCACGACTATCACATCGAGGACACCTTCGAGGCGGGGCTCGCGCTGACCGGCACCGAGGTCAAGGCCCTGCGCATGGGGCGAGCGTCGCTGGTCGACGGCTTCGCCCAGTTCTCGGGCAACGAGCTGTGGCTCGAGGGTGTGCACATCCCCGAGTACCTCAACGGCACCTGGACCAACCACTCGCCGCGCCGCCGCCGCAAGCTCCTGTTGCACCGCGACGAGCTGGACAAGATCGCCACGAAGACGCGCGAGCGCGGCCGTACCGTCGTTCCCCTGCAGCTCTACTTTCGGGACGGCCGGGCCAAAGTCGAGATCGCGCTGGCGACCGGCAAGCGCGAGTACGACAAGCGTCACGCGCTCCGCGAGCGCCAGGACCGGCGGGAGGCCGAGCGGGCGATGAGTCACCGGGAGAACCGGTGAGGCGACGCATACCGGCTCGTCTCGGCGTGCTCCTCGGGTTACTGATTGGCGCGGCTGCACTCGTTGGCCTGCCGGCCACCGCGTATGCATCTCCGGCAGCCACTGGTTCGTTCGACCGGATGTCGTCGTTCACCGCCGACTACGTGCTCGACGCCGAGGGCGGGGCCACGGTCACCGAGACCATCGACTACGTGTTTGGGACGAGCGGCGGGGTCAAGCACGGCATTCTCCGGAACATCGTGACCCGGCAGGCGGTCACCGATGCGAACGGGCGGGCTTCCGAGGAGAGCTTTCGCTACTACGCGCTCGACCTCGAGAGCGTCACCAGCCCGACCGGCGCCGCGACCGACACCAAGCTGACTGACCAGTCCGGCGGAGCTACCCAGATCCGGATTGGCGACCCCAACGTGACGGTGAGCGGCACGCAGAGCTACGTCCTGAAGTACCACTTGGCCAACGTCATGAACCCGTTCCCGGACCACGCCGAGTTTTTCTACAACGTCTTTGTCGGCGACAGCGTCCCGAAGGACAAGGTCAAGGTCACCGTCACGGGACCCGGCGGTGTGACGTCGGTACGGTGCGTGCGGGGCTCCGATCCCGGCCGCGACTGCGACTCAGCCGAAGCCGGCCAGACCGCGGTGTTCATGGTGGACAACTTGCTCGGCAACGAGGACCTCACGATCGCGGCCTCCCTGCCGCGGGCCGGCTTCGGGGAGCTCAAGCCCGACATCCGCGCGGCCGGCTCGTCGTACGACGAAGGGCAGGCCAAGGTGCTCACCTCGCTCGCCCTGGCTGGAGGAGTCGGGGCACCGCTCATAGCGGCGGGCGTCATGGGCGTCCTCGTCGCCACCCGGGGCCGCGACGAGTGGTATGCCGGGGTCACCCCAGGCCTGTCTCCGGGCTCTTCGGATGCCGTCGCCCCTGGCACCGTGCCGCCCCCGCCGCCCGCGCCGATCCTGCGCGGTCGGCGCCCCGAGATCGCCGTCCAGTTCAACCCGCCGCCGGGCGTCCAGCCCGGGATGGTCGGCACGATCATCGACGAGTCGGCTGACACCATCGACGTGTCCGCGACGGTCATGGACCTCGCCGTCCGCGGCTTCCTGCGGATCGAGGAGATCCAGAGCGGGACGATGTTCGCGCGCACCGACTGGAGGCTCGTCCAGTTGCCGGCGCCGGCCGGCGAGACGCTTCGCCCGTACGAGGCGACCGTGCTCGAGGGACTGTTCGCCGGCGGTTCGGACGTCACGCTCTCGGACCTCAAGTACAAGTTCAACACCACTCTGAACCTGGCGATCCGACAGATGTATACGGAGGTCGTCGAGCGCGGCTGGTTCCGCCGTTCTCCGCAGCGGCAGCGAGCCGGATGGCAGGCCTTGGGCTTCCTCCTCATCGGCGCCGGGGCGGTGAGCTGCTTCTACCTCGGTGTCGCCACCCGGGCCATCGACCGGACCGGCGGGTTCAGCGTC
>JBKPQA010000247.1:0-10683 GCA_046733835.1 Actinomycetota bacterium | reverse complement strand
GCCCGGTTCGGGGCGCCGGCCGAGGAGCAGATCGCCGGCCGCGGACCTGAACCCGGCACGCCGCATGTTGGGTGATGCTGGTCATCAACGGCATCCGGTACGGGCCGCTGGCCGTCGGCACGGTGGCCGCCGGCCGCTCGGTTTGCAACCTGGAACACGAGCCGGCCTGCAGCCCTGCCTAGACTGCGGCCGTGTCGATCAAGGAGATCCGCCTGTTCGGCGACCCGATCCTGCGGACCCCGGCCGTCGAGGTCGTCGACTTCGACCGGCAGCTGCGCACGCTCGTGGCCGACCTGACCGACACCATGGTCGACGCGCCGGGTGCCGGCCTCGCGGCCCCTCAGATCGGGGTCGGACTGCGGGTCTTCACCTGGCACGTGGACGGCGAGCTCGGCCACCTCGTCAACCCGGTCCTGCGCCTGTCGGACGACTGCCAGGACGGTCCTGAGGGCTGCCTGTCCTTTCCCGGTCTGCGGCAGGACGTCCGGCGGGCCGCCCGCACGGTGGCGACCGGATTCGACATGTTCGGGGAGCCGGTCACCATTGAGGCCCACGAGCTGCTCGCGCGCTGCCTCCAGCACGAGACCGACCATCTCGACGGCATCCTCTTCGTGGACCGGATGGACCCGGCTCAGCGCAAGTTGGCGATGAAGGCCGTCCGCGAGGCCGAGTGGGCCGGTGGACCGGTTCCGACGGTCCGGCTGAGCCCGCACTCGACCTTCGGCCGGGGTATGTAGTGCGGCTGGTCTTCGCCGGCACGCCCGACACGGCCGTGCCCAGCCTCGACGCGCTCGCGTCGTCCTCCCACGAGGTGGTCGCCGTCATCACGCGGCCAGACGCCCCGGCGGGACGGGGACGGTCGCTCCTGCCGTCGCCCGTGCGTGCGCGCGCCGAAGTTCTGGGCATGCCGGTACTTACCCCGGCTTCGGCGAAAGACCCCGGGTTGCACGAGGCCTTACGCCGGCTGGCGCCGGACGCCTGTGCGGTCGTCGCCTACGGCGCGATCATTCCCCGCGCCGCGCTCGACATCCCTCGGTACGGCTGGGTGAACCTGCACTTCTCGCTCTTGCCGGCTTGGCGAGGTGCGGCGCCGGTCCAGCACGCGGTCATGGCCGGGGACGACGTAACCGGCGCCTCGACGTTCTTCATCGAGGAGGGTCTCGACACCGGACCGGTCCTCGGGACGATGACCGAGAAGGTCCGGCCGACCGACACGGCCGGGGATCTCCTGGCGCGTCTCGCGGTCGGCGGAGCCGGCCTCCTCGTCGCGACCATGGACGGCTTGGAAGCCGGTTCCCTGGTGCCGGAACCCCAACCCACTGAAGGAATTTCCTTCGCTCCCAAGGTCACAGTCCAGGACGCACGGATCGACTGGTCCCGGCCCTCGTTCGTCGTCGACCGTCAGATCCGCGGCTGCACGCCGAATCCTGGTGCGTGGACGACGTTCCGGGGCGAGCGGGTCAAGATCGAGCCGGTGACACCGCTGGACGACAGTCCGGCTGATCGGCCGGGAACCGTGGTCGCCGGAAAGCGGGAGGTGCACGTCGCCACAGGGTCCGGTCACGTCCGGCTGGGTGTCGTGCAGGGGCACGGCCGGAAGCCGATGCCGGCCGCGGACTGGGCTCGCGGCATACGGATCGAGCCGGGGGAGCGGTTCGCGGATGCCTGACCGGCGCCCGCCGCGACGTCGGTCGGCGCAGCGCCCGTCCGAGCGTGGCCGCCGGGCCGACCCGGTACGGCTGGCGGCGTACTCCGTGATGCGGGCCGTGGCGGACGGCGCCTATGCCAACCTCGAGTTACCAAAGGCGTTGCGAGACAAGAGGATCGAAGGTCGGGACGCGGCGTTCGTCACCGAGCTGGTCTACGGCGCCACTCGAATGCGCGGGCTTTATGACCGCGTCATCGAGGTCGCGGCGCGGCGTCCGATTGCGGACATCGACGGCCCGGTGCTGGACACGCTGCGGCTCGGGGTGCACCAGCTGCTGGGTATGCGAGTGGGCCCGCACGCGGCGGTCGACGAGTCGGTCGGGTTGGCCCGGCAGGTCAACGGCATCGGTGCGTCTGGGTTTGTCAACGCGGTGCTCCGCCGGGTGTCGGAGCGGAGCCGGGACACGTGGCTGGAGGCCATTGCTCCAGCGGGCATGGAGCCGTTGGCGGCCATGGCCATCCGCACCAGCCACCCGGAGTGGGTGGTGCGTGCGCTACGCCAGGCTCTGCTCGGTCACGGCACTGCGACCGCCCACGACGTCGACGCGCAGCTGGCGGCGCTGCTGGACGCGGACAACGCGCCGCCGCGGGTCACCCTCGCCGCGCGACCGGGTCTTGCGGACGTCGGCGAGCTGCTGGGCGACGGTGCTTCACCCGGCGCGCTCGCCCGGACGGCAGTCGTGCTCGACCACGGTGATCCGGGCGCCATCGCCGCGGTTCGGGAGGGACGGGCGGCGGTGCAGGACGAAGGATCCCAGCTGGTCGCGCTGGCCCTGGCGGCGGTGCCGGTCGAGGACGGAGTGAGCCGCGAAAGGTGGCTCGACCTCTGCGCGGGACCGGGCGGCAAGGCTGGACTGCTGGCCGGCCTCGCTCTCGAGCGCGACGCCGATCTGGTGGCGAACGAGGTGAACCCCGTTCGCGCCGAGCTGGTTCGCCAGACCTTGGCCGCCGCGATGTCGCGCGGCCGCCCCGGACAGATCACCGTCCGGACCGGCGACGGCCGGGACGTCGGCGCGACCGAACCCGACGCATACGACCGGGTCATCGTCGACGCTCCCTGCACCGGGCTCGGGGCGCTGCGGCGGCGGCCAGAGGCCCGGTGGCGGCGAGAGCCGTCCGACGTCCCAAGCCTGGCCACGCTGCAGCGCGAGCTGCTGACCAGCGCCCTCGACGCGACTCGGCCCGGGGGCGTTGTCGCATACGCCACCTGCAGTCCCCACCTCGGAGAGACGCGGTTCGTCGTGTCCGACGTCGTCAAGCGGCGCAGCGACGTCGAGCTGGTCGAGGCCGGTCCGATCGTCATGGACCGCGACGGGCGGCGGCTCGAGGGCACGGGTGACGCGCCGTACGTCCAGCTGTGGCCGCACCGTCACGATACGGACGGCATGTTCCTCGCCCTGCTCCGCCGCCGCTGACGGCGTTTCCCGCTTCCAGGCTCCCGTTGTCCTGACTTTCGAGCCTTCGACGGTCCCGAAATCGACAAGAACGGGAGCCTGGAAGCAGGAAAGGCGCCCTCAGCCGGTGCGGTGGTGCAGCGCCTGGGCCACAGCGAGGCGGTCGACGAGGTCGTTCATCACGTCGCCGGAGTGGCCCTTCACCCACCGAAAGGTCACGTCGCCGCGGTCGTTGACCAGCTCGACGAGCGGCTCCCAGAGGTCACGGCTCACGACCGGCTTCTTCGCCGACGTGATCCAGCCGCGAGCCTGCCAGCCGCGCCACCAGCCGTCGCGGAAGCAGTTGACCACGTAGGTCGAGTCGCTGACGACGACCAGCGGGCTGTCAGGGACCGCGCGGACCGCCTCGAGCGCGGCCTGGATCTCCATCCGCTGGTTGGTCGTCGAGGGGTGTCCGCCGGAGCCTTGGCGACCGTCCGCCACCGCCCAGGCCCAGCCGCCCGGTCCGGGGTTTCCCGAACAGGCGCCGTCGGTATAGACGGCCGTCGCGTCCTCGGGCCACGGCATAACGGCCCACCGGGACCGGGCCGCCCCGCGGGCCGGCGATCCGGCCGACGCCGGCGCCGACGTCACGGAGAAGAGGTCCTCCTGCACCGGATGACCGTATCCAGTGCTTCTAGGGTGGCTGGGTGCAGATCTCGCCGAGCATCCTGTCGGCCGACTTTGCGAACCTGCAGGCCGAGCTGGACGCCATCCGAACCGCCGACTGGGCGCACGTCGACGTCATGGACAACCACTTCGTCCCCAACCTGACACTCGGGCTGCCGGTCGTCGAGGCGCTGCGCAAGGTCACTCCGGTCCCGCTCGACTGCCACCTCATGATCGACGACCCGGACCGCTGGGCGCCCGGCTACGCGGAGGCCGGGGCGGAGTCGGTGACCTTCCACATCGAGGCGGCGGCCGATCCGCGTGGTCTGGCGCGGAAGCTGCGCGGTCTCGGGGCCAGGGCCGGGCTGGCCATCAAACCCAAAACCCCGTGGGAGCCGTATGAGGACCTGCTGCGCGAGCTCGACATGGTGCTGGTCATGACGGTCGAGCCCGGTTTCGGCGGGCAGGCGTTCATGGCCGACCAGATGCCCAAGGTCCGCGCGGTGCGCGAGTCGGTGAGGCGTTTCGGCGGCGAGGTGTGGATCCAGGTCGACGGAGGGGTCAGCGCCACCACCATCGAGCAGTGCGCGGACGCCGGTGCGGACGTGTTTGTCGCCGGCTCGGCCGTCTACGGCAAGGACGACGTTCCGGGCGCCATCGCCGAGCTGAGAGCGCTGGTCGCCGCTCACGGCTGAGGTCGCTCGGCGCCGGAAGGTGTCGGCGGGGGTGAATCGGGGCATGTAGGAAAGCCCCGGGGTCTTTGCTGCCTGCCCTATCCGACCCACGCCTATCCGACCCGCCCTATCCGACCTGCAGGAGTGCTGAGTGGAAGCGCCGAACGGACTCGTCGGCGACCGGTACCGGTTCGTGCGACTCGTCGGTCGCGGCGGTATGGGTTCGGTCTGGGAGGGCTGGGACGAACGCCTTCGCCGGTCGGTGGCTCTCAAGGTGTTCCACGCGCAGGATCGGCTCCCTGCGGCCGAGGCCGAGCACCTGACTGAGCGGGCCATGCGAGAGGCTCGTGTCGTCGCCCGGCTCCGGCACCGCCACGCCATCTCGATCTACGACGTGGTGGAGTACGAAGGACGCCCGTGCCTGGTCATCGAGTTCGTCCCCTCACAGACGCTGGCCGAGATCCTCGGCGAGCTCAGCACCCTGCACGAACACGAGGCGGCCACCCTCGGCGCCCAGGTGGCGTCCGCCCTGGCCGCCGCGCACGCCGCCGGAATTGTCCACCGCGACGTCAAGCCGGCCAACATCCTCATCGACGACGACGGCACTGCACGGATCAGCGACTTCGGCATCGCGCACGCCTTCGGCGAGACGACGCTGACGTCGACGGGAATGCTCACCGGAACCCCCGCATACCTGGCTCCTGAGGTCGCCCGCGGCGAGGAGTCCTCGTATGCGTCGGACGTCTTCTCGCTGGGTTCGACGCTGTACGCGGCGCTCGAGGGAGAGCCGCCGTTCGGAGACCAACCGAACCCCATCGGACTGCTGCATCGGGTCGCGTCCGGGCAGATCAATCCGCCCGAGCACGCCGGCGCGCTCACGCCGCTGCTGACAGAGATGCTGGCGCCCGACCCTCGTGACCGGCCCACGATGGCCCACGTCGCGGACGCCCTTTACCGGTTCCAAGCGGCCGACGGGACGCCCGTGGTGGAGGCCGCCGTAACCGCGCCCGCGGTGACCGCGCCGGCCGCAGCCCCGCCCACCGGCGGCGGTGGCACCGATGCGCTGGTCCTCGGGACAGCCGGCGCGCAAGACGGCTCGCCGTCGCGCCGCCGGCGCACGCTGGCCGCAGCCGGGCTGCTCGTGGTTGTGGCCCTGGTGGTCGCGGTGATGGTGTTGCTCCGGCCCGGAACAAGCGACCCCGCCGCGGCGCCGCGGGCTTCGAGCTCCTCGAGCTCCACCGCGTCGACGGGAGCGCCGGCGGCGGCGTCGACTGCGCCGACGGAGCCGACCAGTGCGGCGCCGGTGACCGAGGAGGCGCCGCCTTCATCCGCCGCGCCGCCCGCCACGACGCCGGCGGCCGGTTCCGCAGCCGCCTCGGCCACGGCCCCGCCGCGGGCGCCGAGCGTCCTCCCCACACCGGTTGCGGTGAGCCGGCCCCCGACGGCGCAGCAGCTGGCGGCTGCCATCAGCAGCTACTACACGCTCGTACCGCGCAACCTCGACCAGGCCTGGCCCCTCATGACCGCCGAGTACCAGACCCAGCACGCCGGCGGGCGCGCCGCATACAACCGGTTCTGGGGAGGCTTCTCGGCGGTGAGCGCCACCCAGGTGACCGGCTCCTCGCCGTCGACGGCAACGGCGCTGATCACGTACACGCGGCTGGACGGCACGGTGATCCGGGAGCGGACGACGTACCGGCTGGTCGACGAGGGCGGCGTCCTGAAGATCGCTGACTCGACGGTGATGAGCAGCTCAGGCTGACCGGTAGAGGGTGGGCGAGATCACCTGCGAACCCCGGTCGCCCGCGTGCGATACTTCGTCCAGACGTGCTCCGGGGTCGGTGCAACTCCGAACCGGCGGTGACAGTCCGCGACCCGACCGTAGCCAGCGGCCGGTGGACCTGGTGAAACTCCGGGACCGACGGTGAAAGTCCGGATGGTAGGCAGCACGTAGGAGATCGGCGAACCTCTGTGAAGAGGATGCCGGTCCCGACGGCCGTCGTGCCGCTCGTCCTCCCGGAGCTCGCCCCAGGGTTTGAGCACGAGGGAAGGACACGAGACCCATGGACCTGCTGCGGTGGCTGTACGAGGCCAGCATCCCCGTCGCCGGCTACGAGTTGCACTGGTTGGAGCTGATCGGCGTCCTCTTCGGGCTCGGTTCAGCGATCGGGGGCCTGGTCCGCCGGGTCTGGGCGTGGCCGGTCGGCATCATCGGCAACGTCCTGCTCTTCTTCGTCTACATCACCGTGACGTTCGACCAGGCGGACGGCCGCGCGCCATTGTTCGGCCAGTCCGGCCGGCAGATCTTCTTCATCCTCACCAGCCTCTACGGATGGTGGCGCTGGAACCAGGTTCGAAAGCTCAACAACCACGGAGCGGACCAGCCGGCGATAACTCCCCGCTGGGCGACATCGAGAGAGCGCCTGGCCCTGGGTGGGTTTTGGCTGGTCGGCGTCCTCGTCGTCCAGCAGGTGTTCGCCACGATCGGTGCCAGCTGGCCGGCCCCCCGCTGGTACTTCTGGTGCGACGCCTGGATCTTCGTCGGCTCGATGATCGCGACCTACGCGATGGCACGGGGCTGGAACGAGTTCTGGCTGGCGTGGATCGCGGTTGATCTCGTCGGAGTGCCGCTGTTGATCCACTCCGGCTACATCCCGACTGCGGTCCTGTATGCGTTCTACGCGGTCTTCGTCATCTACGGGTTCGTCGTCTGGCTGCGGGCGTCCCGCACCGAGCGGCCCGATCGGGAACCCGAGGCGGTGGCGTCGACCGGGTAACCGCCGGATCCGGAGGTTGTCTTCACGCGAAGTGGAGGTTTGCCCCCCATGAGAGTGGGGTGAGACTTCCCCTCTGGCCGATCTCAGGTCTCGTGTTCGCGTAGGTACCGCTCCACTTTCTCGAGCCATTCGCAATAGGCAGCCTGGCGTCCCATCTCGCGCAGAACTCACGAAAGGCCGCGGCCAAGCCGGCGTGACCCATCTCCGAGACCGTCGCCGGAACCTGCTCGACCGTCGCGCTCGAGGCCTGGTCCGTGACGCGCAGCACCGCCTGCGCGGCCGCCACGAGCTCGTCGGTCACCACTTCGTAGGTCGGCTCCCCACCGGCGTCCGGTCGCACGCACCCCATCGAAGCAACCCGCGCCGCCACCAGCCCTGAGTTGTCCACAGCTCCGCACCCGTAGGCTTGAGGGTCGTGAAGACCTTCGAGCAGCTGTACGCCGAGCTCGGCGACAAGGCCGCGACGAGGCCAGACGGCTCCGGCACCGTCGCCGCCCTCGACGCCGGCGTGCACGCCATCGGCAAGAAGATCGTCGAGGAGGCGGCGGAGGTCTGGATGGCGGCCGAGTACGAAGGCGACGACCGGACCGCGCACGAGATCAGCCAGCTGCTCTACCACCTCCAGGTGCTCATGCATGCGCGTGGCATCGCCCTCGACGACGTCTACGCCCACCTGTAGGAAGCGGTAGGTAGAGCCGACCATGCTGCGCATCGCCGTCCCGAACAAGGGGACCCTGTCCGAGTCCACCGTCGAGATGCTCCGCGAGGCCGGCTACGCCGTTCGCCGCGACGCCAAGGAGCTCGTGGTCGCCGACCCGGACAACGACGCCGAGTTCTTCTACCTGCGCCCCCGCGACATCGCCATCTACGTCGGCTCCGGAACCGTCGACGCCGGTATCACCGGCCGGGACCTCCTCCTCGACAGCGCGAGCAGCGCGGCGGAGGTCATGACCCTCGGCTTCGGGAGGTCGACCTTCCGGTATGCGGCGCGACCGGGAGATGCGCGCACCGTCACCCAGATCGAGGGCAAGCGGGTCGCGACGAGCTACCCCGGACTGGTGGAGAAGGACCTGGCCGAACACGGGGTCCACGCCTTCGTGGTTCGGCTCGACGGCGCGGTGGAGACGGCCATCACGCTGGGCGTGGCCGACGTCATCGCGGATGTCGTGGAGACAGGGGCCACGCTGCGCTCTCAGGGTTTGGACATCTTCGGAGACCCGATCCTCCACAGTGAGGCGGTCCTGATCCGGCGGGTCGGGGGTGGCGAGGAGGTCAACGATGCGGCCTTCGAGGTCCTGCGCCGACGGCTCCTCGGGGTGGTGACGGCTCGTACGTACGTGATGCTCGACTACGACGTACCGGCCAACCTCGTTGCCGAGGCCTGCCGGATCACGCCGGGTCTCGAGTCGCCCACGGTCTCGCACCTGCAGGACCGCAGCTGGTGCGCCGTGCGCGCGATGGTCCCACGCGGGATGACCAACCGGGTGATGGACGAGCTCTACGACCTCGGCGCGCGGGCGATCCTCGTAACCGACATCGCGGCCTGTCGGCTCTGAAACCGGCGAACTCGCATACCCTGTGATCTCCGACGAGGACTTCCGGCCGTTCCGCAGCCGGCGGGGCGGGATGGTCGCCACGGTGATGGCCGTGCTGTCACTTGTCGTGTTCGGGTCGGTCGCCCTCCTGCTTCCGACCAACGCGGGGCTCACCACCTGGCAGCCGGCCGACCGTGCCCTGGTGGCCGGGATCGGGGTCATCATCGCGCTGGTCTGCTGGCGGTATGCGACGATCCGTGCGGTCCCCAGCCTGGACGGACTTCTGGTTCGGAATCTCGTCGTTACCCGCACGGTCACCTGGCCGCAGGTCATCGACGTGGAGTTCGGCGGGGGAGCGCCGTGGGTCACCCTCGAGCTCGACGACACCGATACCTTGGCCGTGATGGCGATCCAGCGCGCGGACGGGCAGTCGGCAATGGCGGAGGCGCAGCGGCTCGCCGCGCTGGTCCGTGACCTCGGCGAGGCGCGCTAGATCCCCGACTCGTGGATCAGGCGATCTCGATCGTCGTCACCACGGAGGTCACCGAGGGGGTCCGAGGCGTCGAGGAGAAGCCGAAACGGCACGGCGGGTCGACCGGAGCGAGCGTCCCAAGTGCGTCTCCGTCGAACGAACCGGACGCCGAGGTGACGAGGCGGAGGTCGGTGGCGCCGTACCACTCTTGCCGGCCCTCGCGGGCCACGCCCCGGGTGCGGACACCATCCAGGACCCGCCCGGCAACGGGGTCGACGAGCGTCGCCCACCGCGTGCTCGTGGCCAACCAGGCGGGCACCAGGCGCAGCAGCCATCCGAGCCGGGCTCGCCGACCGAACCCGATGCGCACCGACAGCGAGGGGCTCGAGACCTCCCACGTCGCGCCGGACTCCGCCACGGACACCGGCTCCACGCGGACCTCGTCGAAGACGTAGGTCGCCTCGATGACGTCACGGACCGCCTCGGACGGGGCGAGCAGGACGCGATGTCCGTCAGGCCGCTCGACCATGACGTCGGCGAACGCGCCCAGCGGCGTTCGGGCCCAGTTCCCCACGACGAGCCGGATCCCTGACGTCGTGCCCACTCCGGCGATGCGGCCTTCGTAGCGCTCGCGGACCGGCATCGGGGACGTCGGCGACCGCGTCACGCGCCGACCTTGCGCAGCTGCGGGCGGAGGGCGACGCAGATGACCAGCTGGGGGACCATCAGCGCCGCCAGAAGGATCCACACCGCCTCGAACGCGCCCGTGGCGTCGCGCAGCGCACCCATGATGAGCGGGCCGACGGAGGAGACGCCGTACCCGATGAGGAAACCCATGGCGCTGAGGCCGCCGCTCGAGTGCGGCGTCGCGGCGAACCGCACGAGCAGGACGAGGGCGAGAGCGAACGCGCTGCCCTGCCCGAACCCGATCAGGGCCGCCCAGAACCACGGTGCCGCGGTCGGAGCCACCCCGACGCCGATCAGACCGATCGCCGCCGCGGCGGTCGCCGGCATGAGCAGCAGCCGCAGGTCGCGCACCCGGTCACTCACGACCGGCATGAGGAGGCCGGCGACGATCTGGACCGCGGCGAAGGCCGACAGCAGGTAGCCCGCGTCGTCCGCCTCCCACCCGAGCTTCACGTAAGACGGGGCGAGCCAGGCCAGCGTCGAGTAGAAGGCGAAGGACTGGGTCACCAGGTATGCGGAGATCAGCCACGCGGTCGAGCTGCGCCATGGCAGCGCGGTGCCGACGGACAGCGCGGTGACCTCTGTGCGGTGCCGCCACACGACCCGCGCGAGGGGCGCCCACGCCACCAGGCCCAGCACGCCCAGCAAGGACCAAGCCGCGAGCGACTCCTCCCAGGAGCCGAGGGCGGCCGCCAACGGTTCCGCCATCCCGGCGCCGATGGTCGCGCCGACCATGATGGCCAGCATGTACACACCGGTGACGAGCCCGACCCGTTCCGGCGGGAACAG
>JBKPQA010000246.1:0-9932 GCA_046733835.1 Actinomycetota bacterium | reverse complement strand
CACCACCGAGACGACTGAAGCGATCGTCGAGTACATCGCCGACAAGGGCCATGTCATCGACGCGCCCGGCTTGAAGCCGGAGCACTACGAAGTCTTCGACACCGCTATGGGCGCTCGGGCGATCTCTCCGATGGGCCACGTGCGGATGATGGCGGCGACCCAGCCGTTCCTTTCCGGCGCGATCAGCAAGACGGTCAACCTGCCGGAGACCGCAACGGTCGAGGAGATCGCCGACGTCTACATGCAGGGCTGGAAGCTCGGCCTCAAGGCGCTCGCGGTCTACCGGGACAACTGCAAGGTCGGCCAGCCGCTCTCTGACGGCGGGTCGACCGCCAAGGACGCCGCGGCAGACAAGGCGGCGGCCGCTGAGCCGGTTGTCCAAAAGGTCGTGGAGTACCGCCCCGTGCGCAAGCGCCTGCCGAAGCGGCGGCCGTCGCAGACCATCTCGTTCTCGGTCGGTGGCGCGGAGGGCTACCTCACGGCCGGCTCCTACCCCGACGACGGACTTGGCGAGGTGTTCCTGAAGTTCGGCAAGCAGGGTTCGACGCTCGCTGGTCTGATGGACGCCTTCTCCATCGCCATCTCGATCGCGCTGCAGTACGGCGTGCCACTCGAGACCTACGTCGAGAAGTTCACCAACCTCCGGTTCGAGCCGGCTGGCCTCACGGATGACCCGGACGTGCGGATGGCGCAGTCGATCATGGACTACGTCTTCCGTCGGCTGGCTCTCGACTACCTCGACTTCGACACTCGCTCCTACATGGGCATCTACACCGCTGAGGAGCGGGCCAGGCAGCTGGAGACCGGCTCGTATGCCCCGGTCGAAGAGTCGGAGGAGGACGTCGAGGAGGAGCTCGAGTCCTACGCCCAGACGGCGCCGGTCGTAAAGCCCAAGCACACGGAGACTTGGTCGGAAACGTCAACCGAGCCGCCATCCCAAGTGTCATCGGAGCCCAAGCCGGCCCCAGTCGCACACGACCACGGCGAGGAGATCCCGGCAGAGGACGTCAAGTCAGGAGCGGGCGCGGCCTCGGCTCGTCAGGTGAGCGGCGTCCATTCTTCAGCCGAGCTGGTGGAGAAGTTCCAGGGCAAGGCTGCGGACGCGCCGATGTGCATGACGTGCGGGACGAAGATGCGCCCAGCCGGTTCGTGCTACGTCTGCGAGGGATGTGGCAGCACCAGCGGGTGCAGCTGATCAGGAGAGCACGCAGTCGGGGCGGCGGACCAGAGTCCGCCGCCCCCACTGTGGTGATTGCCGGGCAGATGTGGCTCAGCGAGAGACGGCCGCCAGAGCGTTCACCATTCCCGCCCCGTAGAACGACGTGTTGCCGGCTCCGCCAGTGCACTGACGCGGGTCGTCCGCGGGCCAGTCGGTTGGACACGCCATCGCAGTGGCGGAGCGACGGATCGCGGCGGCGACGGCGCCCGGGCTCCAGCCTGGGTGCAGCTCGCGGATCAGCGCCGCGACGCCGGCGACGTGGGGTGACGCCATCGAGGTACCGCTGATCCACACCCACCGGTTGCCGTTAGCGTCCTCGACGGCTCGTCCCTGGCTGACGTAGAACTCCCACTCGCCGCTTTCGTCGGTACGCGACCATCCGGCGAGGATTCGTCCGTACGTCACACCCGGGGTTTGGACGGCGTCGCCACCGGGCGCCGTGACGTCGACAACATTGCCGACGTTGGAGTATCCGGCCAGCTCAGTGACGCCAGTAGCCGACACGGTGACGACCCCGGGGATCTCGGCGGGTGCCACCTGGCAGTTGTTGCGGACCTCGCGGGTCACGTTGGTGTCCGGCGGCCAGTCGGGGCTGGTGTCGTCGATTGTCGGATGACCAAGATCGTCCGATTCGTTGCCGGCCGCCGCCACGATAACCACGCCGCGCTGCTGCGCATACCGTGCGGCGTCCTGCAGGTCCTTGAGAATGGCCCGCTGCTCCGCGTCGTTCTTGCAGTAGTAGAGGAACGGGTCGGCGAACAGGCTGAGGTTCACGACATCCAGCTGCTTGTCGCCGGCGTACCGCAGCGCGGCCGCGACCGAGTCCGCGAAGCAGAAGCCCGCGATCGTGCACGCCTTGAGGCCGACGATCGTGGCGTTGGGCGCGACGCCGGCGATACCGATACCGTTGAGCCGGCCGCCGATGGTCGTCGCGACGTGGGTGCCGTGACCCTGGAGGTCCTGAACCGCTGCCTTGTTTGAGCAGTCGCCGTTAGCGATCTCTTTCGGATCCGCAGTCGGCGTGTTCGTGTAAATGAACGAGCACGACAGCCCAAGGTTGATGTGCCCCGCGAGGTCACCGTGAGTGAAGTCGATGCCGCCATCGATTACTCCCACGGTCACTCCAGCACCCGTCGCCTTCGCGTACGAGGCTGGCCCCACGCCGATCCGACGCATGTCCCACTGACACGCGGACAGTGGCTCCGGTACTTGCGGGACGCCGAAGTAGGCGGCGCACGCGGCCGAGGCCTGCGCCGGCGTCAATGCACCGGGAGTTGCCGCCGCGGCGGGGGAAGCTATCCCCACGGTTACCGCGAGCGCGGTCGCGCACGCTAGAAGCGCTCTCTTCATGAATTCCTCCGTCCGTACCCCGATCGGCCGAAACGTATTCCTGTGCGCCACGGATGGCAAGAGATCCTTTGCGGTCACGGCCTCGAGACCACGTTCGCATCCCGACGAGGACAGACGCGCGCGACTGAGGAAGCGTGCTCGCAGCGGGGTGGCTCGCGTGGACTAGGTCAGCTCGGGAAGGCCTGTGCGCGGTGCCACGCGTCCCAGATCTCCGGTCGCAGCCGACCCCGGTCCGCCACGGGCAGACCTTCCGACATCGCCCATGCGCGGACCTCGGCCACCGACACGGAAGGGTCACCTTCCTGCGGGGAAGAAGGCACGTCGGCCACGTGCTCGACGGCCGCCTGGACGCGCATGACGTCCTCGATTCGCTCGACCGCCAAGGACTCGGTTTCGGCCCACACCTGGGCGGCCGCCAGGAACCGGTAGGTCCACTCCTCAGCCAGAGAACGGTTCTCACAGAAGACGATCGGCACGTTCGGCCAGCGCACCTGGAGCTCGGCCAAGCCGTCCAGCACCACCGCCGGACGCACCCAGTCGACCTTCATCAGTTGGGAGTAGCGCTCCTCGACGACGACGGCCGATCGTGGCAGCGCCGCCAATTCTCCGAGGGCGAAACGCAAACGCCCGTCGGTCATGCTCGATACGAGATCCGACAGCGACTTGCGCTCCACCGATGCCACGAGTTCATCGTCGAGCTCTACTCCGTAGTCCCCGCAACGCAAGGGAGCGACTCGGGTCTGAACCTGCCGACCAGCGAAGCGGTACGCATACCGTTCATGGGAGTCGATGATGATGCTGAGGTCCGGTATGCCAGCCGCTCGCGCCGTGGGCAAGGAGACCTTGGGTCGGGCTTGCTTGCGGGTTCGCGGAGACTGCCAGAAGACCATGTCGCGACCGCGACCCTTGGTGTAGACGATCTGCGAGCGGTTCTCTCGCGATCGCGCCAGCACGAGGTCTATGGCGGCTCCCCGTCGAACGCACGAGCGGACCGGTATGCGTTCGACCACCTCGGCGTTCTCCGGCCACTCGCGGACATGCACCGGATAGCAGAACAGCGCCTTGGTGCGCGGCCAGGTGCCGGACGTGCGAAACACCAACCCGACTCCGAGCGGAACGCGAAGCAGGTACGGCAGGGACGAGTCCGGGTCGGGGTTGCGGGCGATGAGCAGCTCGTCCACGAGACGAAGTCTGGCGTATGACGGCCGCTCTACGAGGCCAGGGCGCAACGAGCACATCACGCGAGAGTCGATCCCGCGGAAGACCGTTGCGTGACTCGAAGGTTCGCGGGGAACCGACGACGACGACGACCAGAGGCCTCGCAGTCAGGCGATACTGCAAGCCTGAGGAGGACGAGTTGATCTTCATCGCCGCCAAATTCGCCGTCAAACCAGAGCATGCCGACGTATGGCCGTCCCTGACGAGGGAGCTAACGAAAGCTACCCAAGCCGAGGAGGGGTGTCTGTGGTTCACCTGGTCGCGCAGTCTGGACGATCCGAACGTGTACGTCCTCCTCGAGGCGTTCCGGGACGACGAAGCCGGTGACGCGCACGGCAAGATGGAGTACGTAGCCAGGGCGAGGTCCGATCTGCCGCCGTACCTACAGCGCACGCCGGACATCGTGCATTTCACGCTGCCAGGAGACCGCTGGTCGGAGCTCCGGGAGATGGCGGTCCGCTGACCCACGACCCAGAGTCGCCCAGCGGTATCAGGGGCGGCTCCGTGAACCTCCACCCCGGCATGAGACACGGAAACGCTGACCACGGTGTCACCACCCCTCGTTCCACCTTCTACGACCAGGGACGCTTCGGTCGGATGTTTCCGACCCTCCCGCCGTTCGCGGCGGACACCCCGACGATCCGCCAAGCCTTGTGCGAGATCGGGCAGGTGGGCGGCGTCATGGACGCGCAGGACGACCTGTCGGACCCCATCACCCTCATCACCGACCCCGCCAAGAGCGCGCACAACCCGAACAACCCCACGATGACCGCGGGGTTCACGTTCCTCGGTCAGTTCCTCGACCACGACATGACCTTCGATCCCACGTCCAGCCTCGCCCGAAGGCAGGATCCCGAGTCGATCCGCAACTTCCGCATCCCCGCGCTCGACCTCGACAGCGTCTACGGCGGCGGCCCCGGCGTGAGCCCGCATCTGTACGACCAGAGCGTCGACGGCGGGCGCACCACCATGCTCGTCGAGGAGATCACCGGCTCCGCGGCCAAAACCGTCGACGGTCACGCCCGGTTCGACGTGCCGCGCAACAGCCAGAACGTCGCGCTCATCGCCGACCCCCGCAACGACGAGAACCTTATGGTCAGCCAGCTCCAGCTTGCCTTCCTTCGGTTCCACAACGCCGTGGTCGCCGATGTCAAAGCCGACCTCGGCGCCGCATACACGCTCGAGGAGATCTTCGCCGAAGCCCATCGGATCGTGCGCTGGCACTACCAGTGGATGATCCTCCACGAGTTCCTGCCGAAGACCATCGGCGCGTCCATGACGACGAGGATCCTCACCAAGGGCCGCAAGTTCTACGACTGGCGCAACGACCCGTTCATCCCCGTCGAGTTCTCCGTGGCCGCCTACCGGTTCGGTCACTCGCAGGTGCGGCCGAGCTACCGCGGCAACTTCGGCACCAGCGCCACCGACCCGACGCAGCAGTTCTTCGGCCTGGTGTTCAAGCCCGGCGACCCGAACCCGGCCGACCCCGACGACCTCCGCGGCGGCTGCCGGGCTCCGCGAAGGTTTATCGACTGGCAGACCTTCTTCGACTTCGGTGACGGCCGGGCCAAGCCGAACAAGATGATCGACACCACCCTCTCGAGCATCCTGTTTCACCTGATGGGCCAGTCCACGGGATCCCCGGACTCGCTCGCGACCCGCAACCTGCTCCGGAACCTCACGATGAAAGTGCCCTCCGGCCAGTCGGTCGCCAAGGCCATGAAGCTGCCCGTTCTCGCCAAGAGCGACCTGACCGACCTGGCGCAATGCAACCTCGACGAACGGACGCCACTGTGGTTCTACGTCCTCCGCGAGGCCGAGGTGAAGGCCGGCGGCGAGCACCTCGGGCCGGTCGGCGGCCGCATCGTCGGTGAGGTGATTCTCGGTCTCATCCAGGGTGACAGCCAGTCGTACCTCAGCCAGGACTCGACGTGGACACCGACCTACGGGAGCAACGGGACGTTCGAGATGACGGACCTCCTGACCAAGGCAGGGGTCGTCGGCTCGCTCAGCTGAACCCGGATCCCGTATGCGTGTGCCGGTCCGGCGCTCTCTGGGACAGTGAAGTGGTGAACGCCGCTCCACGACCCGGCGAGACGTCGACGTCCCTCGTCGTCGCCACGGACCCGCAGACGGGACTGTCCTCGGCGGACGTCGCCGAGCGGGTCTCGCGCGGTGAGGTCAACTCGACGGAGCAGGCCACCTCACGTCCGTTGTGGACGATCATCAAGAGCAACGTCTTCACGCGGTTCAACGCGATCCTCGGAGTGCTCTTCGTGCTGGTGCTCACCACGGGGTCGTTCGCGGATGGCCTCTTCGGTGTGGTCCTCGTCGTCAACTCCGGCATCGGGATCGTCCAGGAGTACCTCGCCAAGCGAAAACTCGACCAGCTCGCCCTCCTCAACCAGCCCACTACGCGAGTGGTCCGGGACCGCCAGCTGGTCGAGATCCCGACGACCGAGGTGGTGCTGGGAGACCTCGTGGAGCTGCGCGCTGGCGACCAGGTGCCCGCGGACGGACATCTTCACTCGGTGAGCGGACTCGAGGTCGACGAGGCGAACCTCACCGGTGAGTCGGACCCGATCCCCAAGCAGGTCGACGACGAGGTGAGGTCAGGGACGACCGTCGTTGCCGGCCGAGGACGGTTCGTCGCCGCAGCGGTCGGAGCGAACTCGTACGTGAACTCGATTGCGACACAAGCCAGGCTGTTCACCAAGACGCACTCGGAGATCCAGGCGTCGATCAACACGCTGCTGAAGTACATCACCTGGATCATCGTCCTGGCGCTCCCCTTGCAGATCTGGTCCCAGATCCAGGTGTACGGCGCCGACGACTGGCGGACCGTGATCGTCCGCTCCACCGGCGGCCTGGTCGGTCTGGTGCCGGAGGGCCTCGTCCTGCTGACGTCCGTCGCTTTCCTGCTGGCGGCGGTCACGTTGTCGAGGCAGCAGGTCCTCGTCCAGGAGCTCCCGGCCGTCGAGGGGCTGGCTCGCGTCGACGTGGTCTGTCTCGACAAGACGGGGACGCTCACCGTCGGCGACATCGCCTATGACGCGTGCGAGCCGGTCGGCGATGAGCCACGGACGGTCAGCGAGCTGGAGACGGCGCTCGCCGCCATGGCCGATGATCCCAATGCCAACGGAACGCTGAAGGCGATCGCTGCTGCGCTCAGAGCGCCGGAGGACTGGACGCGCACCCAGACGATCGCGTTCAACTCCGCCCGCAAGTGGAGCGCGGCCTCGTTCGCCGACCGAGGGTCCTACGTCCTGGGAGCGCCGGACGTCCTGCTGCGGCCCGACGACCGGTTGCATGAGCACGTGCTGGAGAAGGCGAGGACCGGAGTGCGCGTGGTCATGCTCGGCCACAGTGACACCGCCCTCGACGGGCACCAGACCCTTCCGCCGGACCTCCGCGCCCTGGCTCTGGTGTTCCTCACCGAGCAGATCCGACCCGATGCCAAGGACACGCTCGGCTACTTCGCCTCTCAGGGAGTCGACGTCAAGATCATCTCCGGCGACAACCCGCAGACGGTCGGGGCGATCGCGCGCCGGGTCGGTCTCGACCTGCCCGACGGCCGGCTCCGCGACGCCCGCACTGTGGAGCCTGACAACGATGGCCTCCTGTCGGTCGTTCACCAGACCACGGTGTTCGGCCGGGTAAGCCCCGAACAGAAACGGGGGCTTGTCCACGCGCTACAGAACGACGGGCACGTCGTCGCGATGACCGGCGACGGGGTCAACGATGCCCTGGCGATCAAGGACGCCGACATCGGTGTCGCGATGAACAACGGCGCCCAAGCGACCAAGGCGGTGGCGCAGCTGGTGCTGCTCGACGGGAAGTTCTCGCACCTGCCGTCGGTCCTGGCCGAGGGGCGTCGGGTGATCAACAACGTGGAACGGGTCGCCAACCTCTTCGTCGCGAAGAACGTCATGAGCCTCATCGCCATCGTGACCGCCGCGGCGTTCCAGCTGCCGTTCCCGTTCCTGCCGCGGCACTTGACGCTGGTCTCAGCGGTCACCATCGGGATCCCCGCGTTCTTCCTGGCGCTCGGCCCGAACCGGCGGCGCTACCACCCCGGCTTCCTGCCGCGGATTCTCCGGTTCGCGGTCCCAGCCGGAGCGGTATGCGGGGTGGTGGTGATCGTGTCGTACCTGCTGGCCCACCTCGTCTTCGACACCCCCACGGCTGGTCAGTGCGCGGGCGCTTCGCTGGGCACGGTGCCGCAGGCAGCGGCGCAGACGTGCTGGCAGCCGTCCACCGCGGCCACGATCTCCCTGCTCGTTGCCGCGTTCTGGATCCTCGTCGTACTGGCCCGGCCGTTCCGGCCGTGGAAGGCCGCACTCGTCGCCGGCTGTGTGCTCATCGCCGTGGGGGCGTTCACGATCCCGATCGCCCAGCAGTTCTTCCAGTTCGCGGCGCCGGCACCGATGGTCCTGCAGTCCCTGGCCGTCGGGGCGGCCGGCGCCCTGGTGATCGAGGTCATCTTCCGACTGCAGCCGGAGATGCGCCAGGAGCCGGAAGAGGAGCCGGTCAGCGGAAGCCCGCTTGTGATTGGCGCTCAGGAGTCCTGAGTCGGGAGCTCGACAAGCTGCAGGTCGGTATGCCGGAAGTCGTCACCTTTGCAGAGCAGCGGCGCGTTTCTGATGGCAGCAAGGGCATAGGCGAAGCAGTCCCCGAAGTTCAGGCTCGCTCGGTGACGTCCCTTGCCGAAGTCTCGATACGCCTGACGCGCTGCGACGACCTGATCACGAGTCACGTCCTCGATCTCGAGCCCCACGGCGCTGATCAGGTCTTCGAGGCGCCTGGACAACACGGGATCGTCTCGACCGTCGACCACGATGGCGGACTCCAACCAGGTGGCAGCCGACATCACGCGTTCGCTGGCCTCCATGATCGCGGTCAGCATGGGCTCGCGCTCGGGCTCACCCCGAATGATCGCGATGATCGCCGAGGTGTCGACGATCACCGAGGCAATCCTGCTTCGTCGTAAAGATCGTCCGTGGATAGGGCTAGCCGATCTGCGTCAGTCAATCGACGATCGATGTCGGCGAGGATGCGTTCGACTCGACGGCGCCTGGAGTCGGCGATGGACTCCGCCTCGAGTTCGTCCAGCAGCTTCACCAGCGCTCTCTCGATGACACTGGTCTGCGACTCACCGGTGAGGGCCGCGGCCCGGCGCGCCAGCTCATGGACGCGCGGGTTCTTGATGTTGATGCTCATGCGGTACCTTTCTACCCAGTCAAGGTACCACGGTACCGAAACGAATCAGCCGCTGACCTTGTCCAGATGCTGCAACAGGTTGTGGGCCGCCAGTTCGACCTCCTTGTGCCGCCACTCCGACGCGCGGTAGACGCACGCAATGAGGCCGGTCCGATGCACGCGCGAGAAGTCACCCACAACGAACGCGTACCGCGCCTTCGTCTCGTCGTTGGCGCCCTCGGTCAGACCGAGGTGCCACGCCGCATACTCCTCCCACGAGTGCTTGTCCAGGTAGGCGTTCTGCTGGTCGGCGCTCGGTTGTGCCTCGCCCCAGTCGCTGTCGAGGACGTACCGCTTCTTGTCGATGAGCCCGCGCACGAAGGTGACTGCGGCCTTGTTCACGGTGTAGGAGGCCATCGCCCTATCCTCGCGGACCGGTGGTGCAGGCGTCACGATTGACCGCATGACCACGCCTCCGTCGCCCTCCGGCGTTCCCGCCGTTCTTCTCTTCGACGTCAACGAGACCCTCTCGGACCTCACTCCACTGCGGGACACCTTCGCGAAGTTCGGGGTGCCGGATGGCACAGCGGACACCTGGTTCGCGGCCACCTTGCGGGACGGGTTCGCGCTGACGGTCACCGGAACGAAGCCCTCCTTCACAGACCTCGCAACCGACGTGGCTCGCGGGCTGCTTGCCCCTCACGTCCACGACGCCGACGCGGCTGCCGAGGAGGTGGTCAGCGGCTTTCGGAACCTGTCCGTCCACGACGACGTCGTCGAGGGCATCGACGACCTGCACACCCTCCATGTGCGCCTCGTCACCCTGAGCAATGGAGCGGCGTCGGTGGCCGACGAGCTGCTGGCTCGCGCCGGAATCCGGGACCGTTTCGAACGGCTGCTGTCCGTCGACGACGCGCCGGGCTGGAAGCCGGCCGCGGACGCATAC
>JBKPQA010000245.1:0-3926 GCA_046733835.1 Actinomycetota bacterium | reverse complement strand
GCGGCGTGCACGACCCGGATGTCGGGACCAGCCCTCAGCCGGGTGAACACGCGGCTGTACGTCTCGAAGACCTCGTCGACGAACGACGAGGCCGTCGGGATGAGCACGATGCGCGACGAGCGGCCACCGGCCAGTCGGACGAACCGTTTGAGCACCACCGATCGGCCGAGCTTGTCCTCGGCGCCGCCGATGATGAGCAGAGTCCGACGCGGCGACCCGTCCGGCGTCAGGCCGGGGGTCAGCCGCTGCACCATGGCCCCACCTTAAAAGCCGCTTCCAGGCACGGGCGAAGGTCCGCCGCCTGTTGGCGCCGGTTCCCGCGGTGGGCTTTGGACAACTCAGACATGTCGAAGGTGTGTCGCGCCGGGTCGCTGCCAGATCATCGTCACATGACTCCGATCGGCGAGAGAGGCGTGCTCCGCCGTGGCGTGGCGGTGGTCGCCGCTCTCGACTGGCTCCTGGCGGCCGTCATGCTGGTCACGGCCACGCGTCGCGAACTCGCGCTGCCGTTGCTCCTCCTTGCCGTCGGCACCCTCGCCGCCGTGAACCGAGCCACGTTTGCCGGCGTTGAGAATGCGATCCGTGCGGCTCGCAACACACATAGCGATGTCTGGACCACGGTCGAAAACGTGTTGGCCGATCGGATCGGCAGAGGCCCCGCTCGCTTCGTTCTGCGGGAACCTCGCCTTCTCTGGTCCATGGTCCTGCTGGCCCGGCGCCGCTACGACGGCCAGCCGACCCCCGCGTGGACCGCCCATCGCGGCGCCCTGCCGACGTGGCTGGTCCTGCTCGGCCTGGCGGCCATCGAACTTGCGGCGGCCCCGCTTCTACCGATTCCGCCGTGGGCGACGTTTGCCCTCCTCGCCGCTGGGGTCTGGGCACTGGGCGTCACATTCGGTTTAGTGGCGGCGCTGGTCGTGCATCCCCATCTCGTCACGCCGACCGAACTGCGCGTCAGAACTGGCTGCTGGGATGAGATCCGGCTTCCTCGTCATCTCATCGTTGACGCCACCGTGGAGTTCCGTACCGCCCCTCGAGGTCTCAACGTCCGTGAGGCCAGGGCCACGCTTACGCCAACCGGCGCAACCAACCTCACGATCCGGTTCCTTGCGCCAACCACTGTGGGCAACGGCCCGGCTGTCGACACGGTCTGCGTATGGGCCGACGATCCCGACGGACTGCGACGCCTGCTCACCCGTTGACGTCGTCGCGCCAGGCCACCAGCTCCCGCACCTTGTCGAGATCGCCGTACCGCTCTCCGGACAGCCCGATGGTGAACAGCCGGGTGCCCACGTCATAGAGGGCTTGGGCGTTGCTGGAGTAGCTGGTGACCTGTTCGGCATACCGTCCGGGCGTTGCCGCCACGCCGGCCGACCGCGTAATCGTCTCCGGGTCGCGACCCACCCGAGCGCACCACGCATCGAGGACCTCGTGCTTGTGCGCGATGGTCTGGGCGCCACCGAACGAGTGCCAGATCGTGGCGTGCTCGGCGACGATGCGGAGCGTCTTCCGCTCACCGCCACCGCCGATCAGGATGGGGATCTCGCGGGTCGGGGGAGGGTTGAGCCGGGTCCACCGGTCCTTGATCACCTCCAGGTCCCGTTCGAGGCCGTCCAGCCGCCCGCCGGGTGTCCCGAACTCGTAGCCGTACTCGTCGAAGTCCCGCTCGAACCATCCGGACCCGATCCCGAGGATCAGCCGGCCTTCACCGGCCCGCGCGCTGATGTGGTCCACGGTCCTCGCCATGTCGGCGAGCAGGTTGGCGTTTCGGTATGCGGAACAGGTCACCAGCGCGCCGATCTGCACCCGCTCGGTCGCCTCCGCCCACGCGCCGAGCATCGACCAGCACTCGAAGTGGCGCCCGTCCGGGTCGCCGTTCAGCGGGAAGAAGTGGTCCCAGTTGAAGATCACGTCGACGCCGATGTCCTCCAGCGTCGCGCAGAGCCGACGGATGTCGGCGTAGTCCGCGTGCTGAGGCTGGATCTGCACGGCGATGCGCGCGGGAGCAGCAGGCATACCGGCATCCTCACGTATGCGAGTCCACGCGGCCCGTCGGGGTCAGGGCGTGACGACGGAGTCCCGAGGCACCACGACGACGCCGTTCTCGCTGACGTGGAAGCCGCGGGCGAGGTCATGCTCGTGGTCGATCCCGATCATCGCGTGCTCCTGGATCACGCTGTACTTGTCGATGATCGCCCGGCGGATCGTCGCATACCGGCCGATCTCCACCGCGTCGAGCACCACGCTGTCGACGATGGTCGCGTAGCTGTGGATCTTGACCCGGGGCGCGAGCACCGACCCGGTGACCTGCGCGCCGGAGATGACACAGCCGGAGGACACCGATGAGTTGAGCGCCTCGCCGACCCGGTCCCCGTGGCCATGGACGAACTTCGCCGGAGGGAGGTAACCCGTGGTGGTGTAGATCGGCCACTCGTAGTTGTAGAGGTTGAAGATCGGGTGGATGGAGATGAGGTCCATGTTGGCCTCGAAGTAGGCGTCGATGGTTCCGACGTCGCGCCAGTAGCCGCGGTCCCGCTCGGTGGCACCCGGCACCTCGTTGTTCTTGAAGTCGTAGACATACCCGTCGCCCTTGTCGACAAAGGCGGGGACGATGTCCCCACCCATGTCGTGCTTCGTCTCCTCGAGCTCGTGGTCGCGGGTGACCGCGTCGACGAGGACGTCGGCGTCGAAGACGTAGTTGCCCATGGAGGCCAGGACCTCGTCCGGGTTGTCGGGAAGCCCCTTGGCGTCCTTGGGCTTCTCCCGGAACGCCCCGATCCGGCGCGGGTCCTGGTCGTCGACCTCGATGACGCCGAACTGGTCCGCCAGCGAGATGGGCTGACGGATCGCGGCCACCGTCACGCCCGCCGACGTCTCCCGGTGCTGTTCGACCATCTGCGAGAAGTCCATGCGGTAGACGTGGTCCGCGCCGACGACGACGACGATGTCGGGATGCTCGTCGTGGATGAGGTTGAGGCTCTGGAAGATCGCATCCGCGCTACCGAGGTACCAGTCCTTGCCGACCCTCTGCTGCGCGGGAACGGGCGCCACGTAGTTGCCGAGCAGCGTCGACATCCGCCAGGTCGCGGTGACGTGCTTGTCGAGGCTGTGCGACTTGTACTGCGTGAGGACGACCACTTTGAGGTAGCCCGAGTTCACGACATTGGATAGCGCAAAGTCGATCAGTCGGTAAGGCCCGCCGAACGGCACGGCGGGCTTGGCGCGGTCGGCGGTGAGGGGCATCAGCCGCTTGCCCTCTCCACCAGCCAGGACGATTGCGAGGACCCGTGGATTTTGCGATCTTCGAGCCATGGCCCAACCCTAGGGGGGTCACACCCGCGTCGCGAGGTCTCCCACGGACCCTTGCGCGTGAGTAGTGTCGCGAGCGTGCGCGTCGACATCCTCAGCAAGGAGTACCCGCCGGCGGTCTACGGCGGCGCTGGTGTGCACGTCGCGGAGCTGGTCCGGGCCTTGCGCGAGCGCGGCGACGTCGACGTCCAGGTGCGCTGCTTCGGCGCGCCGCGAGACGAGACCGGGACGACGGCGTACGCCGACCTGCCGGAGCTCGGGAACGCCAACGCGGCTCTCCAGACGTTCGGCGTCGACCTGGCGATCGCCGCCGACTGCGAGGGCGCCGACCTGGTGCACTCGCATACCTGGTACGCCAACTTCGCCGGTCATCTGGCTTCGCTGCTGGGGGGTATGCCACACGTCGTCACCGCGCACAGCCTCGAGCCGATGCGGCCCTGGAAGGCCGAGCAGCTGGGCGGTGGCTACCGCATCTCCTCCTTCGCGGAGAAGGAGTCCTACGAGGGAGCCGCGGCGGTCGTCGCAGTGAGTGCGGGTATGCGAGCCGACATCCTCAAGGCGTACCCCTCCCTCGACCCCGACCGAGTTCACGTGGTGCACAACGGGATCGACTCGCA
>JBKPQA010000244.1:0-5463 GCA_046733835.1 Actinomycetota bacterium | reverse complement strand
ACAGGCGATCGCGTTTCTCGCCTCGGATCGCGCAAGCTTCATCACCGGTGAGGTGCTCGCCGTGGACGGCGGCTATCTCGCTCAATGAGCCGACCAAAGGCTCGAGGTCACCGTCGGGGCGCGCCGAACCAGGTGCCGAGCGCCTCGGTCAACCCCTCGGCTGACTCTTCGCCGACCCACGCCACGTAGCCGTCCGGGCGCACCAGGACTGCCGTGGGCGCGGCCACCTCGCCCAGCACTGGCAGCTCCCAGGCGCCGTGGTAGGTCGCCGACACCTGTTGCACCCGATCGGTCAACGTGTCGGCGTCGATGCGCGGTCCGCCGAACTCCAGCAGCACCGGCCTCGCCTCGTGCAGAAGCTCGAACACCCGCACCGGGCCATCGGCCGTGTGGAGATCGAGGTCGGGCATCCGGCGTCCCAGGAGCGGATGCCCCGAGCCCAGGTCGTATGCCACGTCGAGTCCAGTGATCAGCGCCGTGATCGGGGTGCCGGCGCGGTCGATGTGGAGCACTTCGTCGAGCAGGTCGCGCAGCGCCTCCTGCCGCGGGTCGGCTTGTTGGAACAGCGACTGCGCCATCGTGTACTTCAGGGCTCGCGCCCCGGCCGGACGCCGCTCCGCTTGGTAAGTGTCGAGCAGCTCCTGGCCAGAGACGCCTAGCACCACCTGGCCGAGCTTCCAACCGAGGTTGACCGCGTCCTGCACCCCGAGGCCAATACCCAGTCCGCCTGTAGGCGAGTGCACATGCGCGGCGTCGCCGGCGAGCAGCACGCGACCTTCCCGATAGGAGGCCGCCTGCCGAGTCGCGTTGGTGAACCGCGACAACCATCGCGGGCTGTGCACGCCGAAGTCGGTGCCGAAAACATCGATCAGCTCTCGCCGAAGATCCTCGAGTGTGGGCTCCGAGGGCGGTCCCAGCTCGGCCTCGGTGACGACCACGCGCACTGTGCCGTCACCCATCGGGTGCAGCCCGTGGATGCCGCGCTCGTCGACCTTCCCGGTCGGGGGCAGGTCCTCGGGCACCGCCACCTCGGCGATCAGAGTGCTGCGGGTTGCGTCCGGACCGACGAACTCGATGCCGAGCTCCCGCCGCACCACACTGCGCCCACCGTCCGCCCCGACAACGTACCTCGCCCGGAGCGAGTCACCTGAGGCGAGCTGAACGTCGACGCCCTCGTCGTCCGGCGCGACGCCGGTGACCTCCACGCCGCGCTGAAGGGGCACCCCAAGCTCCTCGATCCACTGGAGCAGCAGCCGCTCGATGTGGTTCTGGAACAGCGCAAGCGTGTAGGGGTGGCGGGTCGGCAGGCGGCTGAGGTCGAGCGTTGTGCCACCGAACGTGACCGCATGAATCGGCTTGCCCTCGGCGAGGAACCGGTCGGCGATTCCGCGCTGATCGAGCAGTTCGATCGTGCGAGCGTGAAAACCGCCACCACGGGAGCCCGCCAGGTCCGCCGATTCGCGCCGCTCGAGAACGACGACGTCCACGCCGGCCAGCCGCAGCTCGCCGGCCAGCATCATGCCGGTGGGCCCACCACCGACGACGACCACATCCTGCATCTCGACCTCGCTCGCTTCGGCACCGGACGGGCAGTCTGAGGCACGTGAGGGGCCTTGCCGCAAGCCCCCCTTGTCGAGGTACCTTGGAAATGCGGGGACCGATTCCTGCCGGACGAGATGGGTTGCGCCAAGCGGCTCTCAGTGGATGTCGAGTCGACGGAAGGTGAGGGTCGTCGCGACGGCCAGCGCTCCGCCAAGACCCAGTAGCGCCACGAGATCGGTCACGCTCGGCCCGTGGGCCAGCTGATCGTTCGCGATCGCCCGCGAGAATGGGGAGATCCATCGGATCGACCCAGCTGCGGCACGACCGGTGCCAGCGAGCTGATGAGGTATGCCGCTGCCGCCGCAGCGGTCGCCGCGCCGGTTGCTGCTCCACGACTTCCAGTGAGTGCCCCGACGAACATGGCGCACAAACCGAAGTCGAGGGCCAGGAGGGTCAGAGTGATGGTGACCCCACCGAGGGCCTTCCAGTCAGGCACCAGCGCGAACCGCGGCCCGGCCAGACAGACGACGAACGTCGTCAGCGGCAAGGGCAACGACGTCCTCCGGCAGGGCGCCCTGGTAGCACACCAGCTCGAGCAGGTCGCGCTCGCGGGTCATGGCCTGAACTGTTTCTGGAGGCAGCGGTCGCTCGAGGAGAGCTGCGTACATCCGGTCGATAGAGGCAGGCAGCGGTGACAGCCGGTCTTCCGAGGTGACTCTGTCGAGCAGGGTGGTGACCCGGGCGCGCTGCTGACCGAGGACCGCGATCCGCTGGTCGATCGAAGACAGGACCGCCTCGAGGTCTTCGCGAACCGCCGTGCGCTCGTCGCCGCTGCGCGGCGGGCGCAACATGTGCGGTACCTCAGCGAGAGGTATTCCGGACTCCACGAGCCAACGGATGCGCATGAGCCGGGTCAGGTGGGCGAAGCCGTACGAGCGCCACCCGGTGGCCCCGTCCGGGACGGCGAGCAGCCCACGTTCGTGGTAGTAGCGGATGGTTCTCACGGTCGTGCCCGCGACACTGGCTAGCTGTTGAGCACGCATACCGCCATCGTCACGTGTTACGCAGCGTCACAGTCAAGAGTGGTCTTGTCGACGACGCGGCTCCGTGTCGATAGGCCCGCTGTCTACAGGCGATACTCGGCCGGTGTTCTTCGACGGCTTCACTCTCGACCACGTGCCTGTGGCGAAGGACGTCACTCTGCGCGTCCGGCACGGCGGGGACGGGCCGGCCGTCGTCCTGCTCCACGGTCACCCGAGGACGCATACGACGTGGTACCGGGTGGCCCCGTTGCTGGTCGAGGCCGGACACACGGTCGTATGTCCTGACCTGCGCGGCTACGGCCAGTCCTCGACACCGGAACCCGACGCGGGCCACCTCACCTACTGCGACCGGGCGATGGCGAACGACATCGTCGAGCTGATGAGGGCGCTGGGACACGAGCGGTTCGCGATGGCCGGTCACGACCGCGGCAGCTACGTCGCATACCGCACCGCTCTGGACCACCCCAACCGTGTCGACCGCCTGGCCGTCCTCGACAGCGTCCCCATCGTCGAGGCGCTGGAGCGGGCCGACGCGCGCTTCGCCGAGCTGTGGTGGCACTGGTTCTTCTTCGCCTCCGACCACGCCGAACGCGTGATCAACGCCGATCCGTTGGCGTGGTACCGGCCGGACCAGGACCGCATGGGCGAGGAGAACTACGCGGACATGGTCGCCGCCGTCACGAACCCGACGACAGTGCGCGCGATGCTCGAGGACTACCGTGCCGGCCTTCACGTCGACCGCGGCCATGACCAAGCCGACCGCGCCAACAGACGTCGCATCCAGTGCCCGACGCTGGTCGCCTGGTCCCGGTACGACGACCAGGAAACGCTCTATGGAGATCCGGCGGCGGTGTGGGGCCCTTGGTGCGAGCAACCCGTACGCAGTGCCGTTCTCGACTCCGGGCACCACATGGCTGAAGAGGCGCCCGAGCAGCTGGCCGACGCCCTCGCCGCCTTCTTCGTAGGACGAGCCCGCGAATGACAGCTCTGGACAGTGCGTGGCGGGCTGAGTAGACACGTGATACCGAGCGACAGGAGTACGAGCATGGCGGACGTCACGATCGACGATGGTCAACTGCGTGTCGAGCTCGAGGGCATGCACAAGGTCTGGGCGCTGAAGAACACGATCTCGGTACCGGTGAGCCACATCGTCAGCGCCTCCGCAGGACCGATAGCTGAGGCGGACTCACCCAGGGGGATCAGAGCGCCAGGCACTCGGATACCTGGCGTCTTCGCCGCCGGCACGTGGCACCACAAGGGCGAAAGGGTCTTTTGGGACGTCCGGGATCCCGGAAAAGCCGTGGTCGTCGAGCTCCGGGACGAGTCCTACTCGCGGCTCGTTCTCGAGGTGGAGGACCCACAGGCCACTGTCGAGCTCATCACCGCCCAGATCGGCGGCTGACCCTCGACGTTCACACCGGGCTGGACCTGACGGCGCAGCGCTCGCTGTCGTGCGCTGGGGGCCAAGCCGGCTGGACGAGGTGCGACGGACGCCAGCCGGATGGCCCGGGTCGAGGAGCCTCGGTCACCGGTGGGCTTTGACGACGCTGATCGTGAGGCCAGACAGCAGGTATGCGGTGGGGGACTCGGTCTCGAAGCCCGACTGTTCGATGCGCGCCACCATCTCGGTGTTCGTGGCGGCGATCGACCGCCGGGTGAGATGGCTGCCCAGGCCGTGCCCGCGGTGGGCGTCGTGTCCGTCAAGGTCGGCCAGCACGAGGATGCCGTCGGGCCGCAGGACCCGTCGCACCTCGGTCAACAGCTCGTCCTTCGACGCGTCGTCGAGATGGTGCAGCATCAGGCTGGAGAACACTCGGTCGACCGAGGAGTCCGGGTACGGCAGCTCCTGGGCGAACCCTCGTCGCCAGTCCACGGAGAGCCTGGCTCGTCTGGATCGGCGTGCGGCCCGGGCGAGGGCTCGCTCGTCCGGGTCCAGACCAGCGAGGTCGAGACCCGGCCGCTGGCGTCCGAGGGCGACCAGCAGGTTACCGGTCCCGCAGCCGATGTCGACGACACGCATACCGGGCTGCGGGTCCGCCAGCCCCAACATCAGCTGGTGCAATCGGCCGACGCCGAAGACGCAGTGGACTACGTCGTAGAGCGGGGTCAGGAAGCCGCGACCTAGCCCAGGCACGTAGTTGCGTTCATGGGACAGCATTTCCGCCATACATTCAGTATGAGCGTTGCTAAATGTGGGATCTCGACCGGAGCGCGGCCATCATGGGACGATCCTTCGATGCGGACAGTGCAGGTTGGTCGGGCTGACGCACGATTCGCACCGGTCTACGCGATGGTGCCGGCCCCTGGCGAGCTGCCCTTGGCCGTCTGGCGACTCGGCCACGGCGGCATGGCTACGGCGCGGTTTGGGACGCACGCGCACGACTTCCCGCTGCTCGCCTACAGCGAGACCTCGTCCGGACCTTTGTCCGCCAACTCGCCGGCCTCTTCCCTCGCCGCCGGTGACCTGATCGTCGTCGCCCCCGGCACGGTGATGGGGCCGTTCGACCCGACTCATCCCGGTCATGCGAGCGGGTGGGCCGTCTCGTTCACGGCCGAGGTCCTCGGCCGCGATGTGCCCGGCTCGTCCTTCGCCTGGCGCACTCATCCGCTGCTCTTTCCGTTCGTTCGCGGCCAGGCGACCGGTGTGCTGCGCCGCTCGGTCCCTCCCGAGGACCGACCGGAGTGGTTGCACCGGTTCGAGGCGCTGGCCGGGGAGCTGGCCGAGCGCCGGGACGGCTACCGGGAAGCGGCGATCGCCTACCTGACGCTCCTGCTGGTGGCTGCCTCCCGGCTCGCGACGGACGTGGTCGACGACCTGCGGGTCAACCAGGAACCCCTCCTCGCCGCCGTATTCGAGGTCATCGAGCGGCGCTACTCC
>JBKPQA010000243.1:0-6990 GCA_046733835.1 Actinomycetota bacterium | reverse complement strand
GGAGTAAACCTCGAAGTGGATGTGCGGCCAGCGGCCGTCGTAGCAGGCCGGGTAGATCGACGTGAACGTGACGGTGCCGGTGGAGTCGGTCTCCTGGACGCCGCGCAGGTAGTTCTCGTTGGTGATGTTGCGGGAGTACATCGAGTACTGGCCGTCGCGATCGCAGTGCCACAGGTACACGGCCGCGCCCGTCTTGGCGGAGCCGCTCGAGGTCTCCCGGACGGTCAGCTTGATGGTGAGCAGGACGCCCTGTGCGGTCGTCGTCGACGACCCGAAGCTGGAGCGGATGTCGGACCGGACGATGTCGGAGTCGTCGAGCACGTTGGCGCCGTTGGAGCCGTCGCCCGGGTACGGGCCCGCGGTCTCGTCGGGGACCTCGGTGAGGGTGCCGTCCGCGCTGGAGCTGGAGGTCGAGTCGGACGACGAGGACGACGAGGACGACGAGGACGACGAGGACGACGAGGACGACGAGAAACCTGCAGAGCTCGAGGAACCCGTCGACGTCGACCCGGCTGCCGTGCTGCAGGCGGCCAGGGCAGCGAGGGCGCCGACACCCCCCAGAAGGCCGAGGGCCCGGCGGCGGTTCATCGTTCCAAGGTCGTAGAGCAGGCCGCGGTCGTGGTCGTGGATCTCGTTGCCGTCCGCGTCGACCCAGTCGGACTCGCGTCGCGTGACGGCGTCGGTGAGGGCGGCGTGGCGGTCCGCGTTCCCGTCGGTGCGTCTCGTCGTCATGGGAAGAGCGTCGTCCAGGGGCTCATGGGCGTCCTTTGCCGTCCCTGTGCGGTTCGTGTGAGGCACTCAGCCGGACACCAGGCGGTATGCGTCGTGGAGCATCCCCACCGGCGGAGCTTCCAGCCGGACCGGTTTCGCGACGTCGTCGAGGACGACGAACCGCAGCCGCGACCCGCGCGACTTCTTGTCGCGGCGCATCACCGCCAGCAGCTCGTCCCACCGATCCGACGCATAGGACACCGGCAGCCCGAGACTGCTCAGCACCGACCGATGACGCTCGACGACGTCGTCGGCGAGGTGACCCGACAGCCGGCCCAGCTCGGCGGCAAACGTCATCCCGACGCTGACCGCCTCACCGTGCCGCCAGAGGTACCCCTCAACCTGCTCGATCGCGTGGCCAAAGGTGTGGCCGTAGTTGAGCACCTCGCGCAGCGCCGCCTCGCGCAGGTCGGCCGTCACGACGTCGGCCTTGACCTGGATGGACCGCTCGACGAGCTGGCGAAGGAACGGCCCGTCGACGTCGACGGCGGCGACCGGGTCCGCCTCGACCAGCTCCAGGATGCGTGGGTCGGCAATGAACCCGCACTTGACGACCTCGGCCATTCCCGCGACCAGATCGGGATGAGGCAGCGTGGACAGGGCGTCGAGGTCGCAGAGAACGCCCGCCGGGGGATGGAAGGCGCCGACCAGATTCTTGCCCTCGGCCGTGTTGATGCCGGTCTTGCCGCCGACCGCCGCGTCGACCATCCCGAGCAGGGTCGTCGGCACCTGGACGACCCGGACGCCGCGCAGCCACGTCGCGGCGACGAACCCCGCGAGATCGGTCACGGTGCCGCCACCGACGCCCACTACCGCGTCCGTCCGGGTGAACCCCGCCTGGCCGAGCGCGGCCCACAGCTCGGCCGCGACCGGAGCGCTCTTGGCCTCCTCGGCGTCGGGGACGACGGCGAGGTATGCGTCCAGCCCCGCCCCGCGCGCGGCCTCGGCGACACGCTGGGCCCAGATCGCGAGCGTCGGCGGATGGACGACGAGGACCCGCTGAACCGCCTCGCCGAGCAGCGGCAGGACGGCGTCGACAACCCCGTGCCCGACGATGACCTCGTGTGCGTCCGAGCCGGTTCCGACGGGAATGCTGGTGACCGGGCCGCTCACCGTCCGGCCCCGGCGCCGGGTTGCCGAACCGCGAGCAGGCCCGCCACCTCGGCCGCGACTTCCTCCGGCGTCCGGCCTGCGGTGTCCGCCCGAAGCGTGGCCACCGCCTCGTAGGTCGGGCGCCGTGCGGTCATCATGGCCACCCACGACGCGCGCGGATTGACGGCGAGGAGCGGCCGGGACTGGTCGAAGCCGATCCGTTTCGCCGCGTCGGCGATGCCCACGTCGAGGAAGACCACGGTCTGCCCGTCGAGAAGCTCGGCCGCCCCGGGCTGGACCGGCGCCCCGCCGCCGAGAGCGACGACGCCACGTTCTTCAGCCAACGCGCGGGTCATCTCGACGCGCTCCAGGGCCCGGAAGGCCGCCTCCCCGTCCTCGACGAAGATGTCCGCGATACTCCGACCGGTGTTCCTGACAATGGCCTCGTCGGTGTCGTGGAACGGCACGCCCAGAAGCGCGGCCAGGGCCTGTCCGGTCACGGTCTTCCCCGAGCCCGGCGGTCCGACGACCACGGCAACGGGACGGCGGTGGCTCATCACGGGTGCCAGCTCACCACGGCCGCGGGCTCACCACGAGCGCAGCCGCTCAGGGACGGCAGCGAGGTACCCCTGGTAGTTGCGGGACGTCTCCTGGACGCTGTCGCCGCCGAACTTCTCGACGCACGCCTGGGCGAGGACCAGGGCGACCATGGCTTCCGCGACGACACCCGCGGCCGGCACCGCACACACGTCGGACCGCTGGTGGATGGCCTTGGCCGGTTCGTCCCCCGCGATGTCGACGGTGTCGAGCGAGCGCGGCACCGTGGAGATCGGCTTCATCGCGGCCCGGACGCGGAGGACCTCACCCGTCGACATGCCGCCCTCGGTGCCTCCGGAACGACCGGTCCGCCGCCGGATCGACCCCACGGCGTCCCGCTCCATCTCGTCGTGCGCCTCCGACCCGCGCCGCCGCGCGGTCGTGAACCCGTCCCCGACCTCGACGCCCTTGATGGCCTGGATACCCATCAGCCCGGCCGCGAGCTGCGCGTCGAGACGCCGGTCCCAATGGACGTGGGATCCGAGTCCGGGAGGCACTCCGTAGCCCAGCACCTCGACGACGCCGCCGAGGGTGTCACCGTCCTTCTTGGCCGCCTCCACCTCGGCGACCATCGCTGCCGACCCCACTGCGTCGAGTGTGCGCACCGGGTCGTCGTCGAGCCGCTCCACGTCGTCCGGCATCGGGAGCACGGCATCCGGGCTGGTGCCCGCGGTGCCGATTGCGACGGTGTGGGCCACCAAGCGGATGCCATACGCCTGGCTAAGGAAGGCGGCCGCCACCGAGCCCAGCGCCACCCGTGCCGCCGTCTCCCGGGCCGACGCGCGCTCGAGCACCGGCCGAGCGTCCTCGAACCCGTACTTCTGCATCCCGACGAGGTCCGCGTGGCCGGGCCGGGGCCGGGTCAGCGGCCGGTTCCGGGCGATCTCCTTGTCGGCGTTGACGTCGTTGGCGGCGGCCAGGACTACCGCTTCGACTGGGTCGGGGCTCATCACCGTCTCCCACTTCGGCCACTCGGTGTTGCCGATGCGGATCGCCACGGGCGAGCCCAGCGTGACCCCGTGCCGCAGACCGCCGAGGAACTCGACCTCGTCCCGCTCGAAGGCCATCCGGCCGCCCCGACCGAACCCGAGCCGGCGGCGGGCCAGGGCCGCGGCGACGTCGCCACTGGTGACCTGAACGCCGGCCGGCAACCCCTCCAGCACCGCGACGAGCGCCGGCCCGTGCGACTCACCGGCGGTCAGCCAACGGAGCATGCCGCGATCCTTCCACGCAGCCTCGACACAGGAAGCACGTCACACCTGGAACCGCACCAGGAGCGCCACCATCGCACCCACGACGATGAACGGCCCGAAGGCGATGTGGCTGCGCAACGACAGCCGCCGGGTGGCGAGCCCGGCCGCGGCGACGACCCCCGAGACCAGGTAAGCCACGACGAACCCGACGATCGGGACGCCCCACCCGAGGTACCCCAACGGCAGCGCCACCAGCCCGCCGAGCGTGGCGTCGCCCAGTCCAAGCCCGCCGGGCACGACGAAGGCCAGCACCGCGTACACCAGCCACCCGGCCGCCCCGCAGAGCACCGCGCGCAGCAGCGCTCCCCAGTCGCCCGTCGTGGCCGAGGCGACAGCGAGTAGGAGCACCAGCACCGGAATCACCGGCAACGTCAGGCCCTCCGGCAGCCGGTGCACGTCGACGTCGATCCAGAACAACGCCACCCCCGCCCAGGCCAGGAGCAGGCATGCGGGCAGCACCGCACCCTCGGAGAGACCGCCGATCCGCCACGCCAGGACACCCCACAGCACCGGGATACTGACGGCCAGCAGCACCGGCCGCCCTGGAAGCGGCCGATCCACTTCGTCGTCGAGCCGGTAGCCACTGGTGCCGAGCTCTCGAGCGAGCAGCCAGCCGAGTCCCGCTCCGGCCACGGTCACCAGGGCCACCAGCCACCCCGGCGCCGGAACGGCGGGTGCGACGGTCACGCCAGCACCGGACGGACGGCCGCGCGCATCGCCTCCAGGGGCGCGTCCCGCCCGGTCATGAGCCGGAACTGTTCAGCTGCCTGGTGGAGGAGCATGGTCACCCCGGGCACCACGGCATACCCCTGCCGGCCCGCCACGTCGGCGAAGGCGCTGGGGGTGCCGTAGACGACGTCGAGGACCGCGCCGCGGCCGGGCGGCAGGGTTGCCGCCGGTTCCGCCCGGCTGCCGGGGACGGTCGACACGACGACGTCGACGCCGGCCGGCCAGTCTCCGATGTCGCGGCGGCCGACGACGAGCCCCGCCGCTCGGGCCTGGGCCAGTGTCGCTTCGCGGATCTCCCCGCGGACCATGAAATCGACCCGTCGAGCGCCCATGGCGACGAAAGCGGCCACGACCGAGCGGGCGGTGGCCCCGGAGCCGAGGACGACTGGCCGCTCGGCACGGTCGACCCCCGCCTCGGCCAGCGCCCGCACGACGCCGACGACGTCGGTGTTGTCGGCGTCCCAGCCGCCGTCGGCGCGGCGCAGCAAGGTGTTGGTGGAACCGGTCTCCCGCGCGACGTCGGAGACCGTCGCGGCCACCTCGAAGGCAACCTCCTTGAGCGGCCGGGTCAGTGACAGCCCGCGCCACTCCGGACCGAGGGAGGCCACAAAGGCGACCAGCTGGTCCTCCGCGACGTCCGTGCGGGAGTACTCCCAGTCGTCGAGCCCGAGCGCGCGGTAACCCGCCGTGTGCAGCGCCGGTGACAGCGAGTGGGCGATGGGTGAGCCGAGAACTGCGGCCCGCTCAGCCATCGGTCCGACGCGTCTGCCCGAGGTCGGACGGGCGATCGCTCAGCACTTGCCCTGGTTCGCCTGGCACCAGGCCTGGAACTCCTTGACGTACGCGTCGTGCTCCTCCTGCGTCACGGCGAACTTCGTCTCCCCGGTCGAAGGGTTCACCGTCACCCAGAACAGCCACGGGCCGTCGGCCGGATGCTGCGCCGCCTCGATCGATGACGCGCTGGGGTTGCCGATCGGCCCGACCGGCAGACCGGGATTGGCGTAGGTGTTGTACGGGTTCTTGTCGGCCCGCTCGGCGTCGGTCGTCGTGATGGCGCGCTTCTGCACTCCGTAGTTCACCGTGGAGTCGATCTGAAGGTTCATCCCCTTCGCGATCCGGTTCAGGATGACCCGAGCCTGCTTCTGCCGGTCTTCGGTGGTGCGTCCCTCCGCCTCGAGGATGCTCGCCAAGATGACCGACTTCTCCATGTCCTCCGGTGAGACGCCCTGAGCGCTCAGGGTGGTGACGGCCTTCTGGACCATCTGGCGCAGCTGCTCCACCGGCGAGGAGGCCTTAGCGAACTCGTAGGTGGACGGGAAGAGGTACCCCTCGACGTTCCCGTTGGCGGCCGCGGGGAGACCCAGGGCGGTGGCGTCCTTGGCGGCCGCCTCGTAGTCGGCAACCGGCTTCCCGCTTGCCTTGGACAGGATCGCGAACACCTCAGACTTCCAACGACCCTCCGGGACCGTGACCATAGGCACGGTGCGGTTCGCCGGGTTGGCCAGGAACGCGACCGCGTCGGACGCCTTCATCTCCTTCTTCAGCGTGTACTCACCGGGCTGGATGCCGCCGCTAGCCGGGTTGTCGGCGGCGGCGTCGGTGAACGCCTTCGCCGTTTTGACCACCCCTGCGGCGAAGAGGGTCTGCGCGATGGCGCGGCCCGTGTCGCCCGGGTTGACGGTGACCTGGACCTGGCTGGTGCCAGGCCCTGGGTAGTCGGTGTCGCCGCCGAACCCGGAGAAGACCGGCCGGAGGACGGTGACCGCGGCGAACGCCGCCGCGCCGATCAGGGCAAGAGCGACGACGAGGACGAGCAGCCGACGCACGGCTCGGGTTTTACGCCGCTTGTTGCGGACGTGCCGGTCGCTGCGTCGGCGCTCAGGAACCACCGGCTCGTCGAACGGGTCGTAGCCGAGATCGTCGTGGTCGTCGCCGTGGTCGTACTCGTACCGGTCGTAACCGTCCTCGTACCCGACCGCGCCCGGGTCGTCGACCGAGTCGAAGACGACATGGTCGCCGTTCCCGGACGCGCGATCGCGTCGGTCGGTCATGCTCGGTCCTTCTGTCGGGGGCGCCGCCGCAGAGGGTCGACCCTACTGCCGGGCGCACGTCCCGAGGCACGCTCGCCGTCGAGCGCCGACTGGAGGATGAGCACCGCGGCCGTCTGGTCGACGACCCCGCGTTGTGAACGGCCTGCCACTCCGCTCTCGCGTAGTCTGAGGTGCGACTCGACCGTGGTCAAGCGCTCGTCGACCAACCGGACCGGGATCGGGCCGAGCGCGCCGGCCAGCTCCATCGCATACGCGCGGGCCTGCTTCGCGGCCTCGCCCTCGACCCCTGAGAGGTGTCGCGGCAGGCCCACGACAACCTCCATCGCCTCCAGCTCCCGGGCCAGGGCGACGATGCGCGCCACGTCGGTTCGTGCGGCCGAGGTATCCCGCGGAACCGTCTCGACGGGGGACGCCAGCAGGCCGGATGGGTCGCTGGACGCGAGTCCCACGCGGACCGACCCGACGTCGACACCGAGGCGGACTCCCGCTCGCACCAC
>JBKPQA010000242.1:0-2386 GCA_046733835.1 Actinomycetota bacterium | reverse complement strand
GTACTCGTACTCCGTCATCTACTCCCGCGCCCTCCCGGACGCGCGCGACGGCCTCAAACCAGTCCAGCGCCGGATCCTCTACGGGATGAGCGAGCTCGGACTGCGCCCCGACCGCGCTCACGTCAAGAGCCAGCGTGTCGTGGGCGAAGTCATGGGCCGCTACCACCCCCACGGCGACCAGGCCATCTACGACGCGCTGGTCCGGATGGCCCAGTCGTTCACCATGCGACTGCCCCTCGTCGACGGGCACGGCAACTTCGGCAGCCTCGATGACGGCCCGGCCGCCGCCCGCTACACCGAAGCCCGGATGGCCCCGGCCGCGCTGCTGATGGTCCAGAGCCTGGACGAGGACACCGTTGACTTCATCCCCAACTACGACGACACCGCCACGCAGCCCGAGGTTCTGCCCGCCGCCTTCCCCAACCTCCTCGTCAACGGCGCCAGCGGCATTGCGGTCGGCATGGCCACAAACATGGCGCCGCATAACCTCGTCGAGGTGATCGGCGCCGCCCGGCACCTGATCGCCAACCCGACCTGCTCGCTGGACGACCTCATGAAGTACGTCCCCGGCCCTGACCTGCCCGGCGGGGGACGGATCATCGGCCTCGACGGCATCCGCGACGCCTACCTCACCGGCCGCGGCGCGTTCCGCACTCGCGCGACCGCCCGCATCGACAACGTGAACCCACGCCGCAAGGGCATCGTCGTGACAGAGCTGCCCTACCTCATCGGCCCCGAGAAGGTCATCGAGAAGATCAAGGACCTCGTCCAGGGCAAGCGCCTTCAGGGCATCGCCGACGTCAAAGATCTCACCGACCGCGCCCACGGGATGCAGCTGGTCATCGAGGTCAAGAACGGGTTCAACCCGGACGCCGTCCTCGAGCAGCTCTACCGGCTCACACCGATGGAAGAGTCGTTCAACCTCAACAACGTCGCGCTGGTTGACGGCCAGCCGCGCACGCTCGGCCTCAAGGACCTGCTCAAGGTCTACGTCGACTTCCGGACCGACGTCGTCCGACGACGCACCGCATACCGCCTGGCTCGCCGGGAGGAGCGACTGCACCTCGTCGAGGGACTCCTCGTCGCGATCCTCGACATCGACGAGGTCATTCAGCTGATCCGCTCCTCCGACGACGTGGCGACCGCCCGACAGCGGCTGATGAGTGTCTTCGACCTCACGGAGGTCCAGGCGACCTACATCCTCGACCTGCAACTGCGCCGCCTTACCAAGTTCTCGCGGATCGAGCTCGAGAACGAGAAGGCCGACCTCGAGCGCCAGATCGAAGAGCTCCGGGCGATCCTCGGCGACGAAAAGCTGCTCCTCCGAACGGTGTCGAAGGAGTTGGAGGACATTGCCAAGGCCCACGGCACGCCGCGCCGGACGGTGCTCCTCGAGTCGGCCGGTATGCCCGTGTTTAGCCCGGCTGGCGGTGCCCTGTCGCTCGAGGTCGCAGACGACCCCTGTTGGGTGCTCCTCTCCTCGACCGGTCTGCTGGCCCGCACCCTCACCGATCAACCGCTTTCTAACGAGGGTGGCCGCAGCAAGCACGACGTCGTGGTGGGCGCGGTCCGGACCACCGCACGGGGCGAGGTCGGGCTGGTCACCAGCCGCGGGCGGATGATCCGGCTCTCGGTCATGGAGCTGCCGGCGCTTCCCGCCACCGCGGGAGCGCCGTCGCTCGGCGGAGGCGCTCCACTCGCGGCCTATGTCGACCTGCCCCGCGGTGAGGAGCCGTTGACGCTGGCGTCGGTCGGCGCCGATTCACCCGGACTGGCCCTGGGTACCACGCAGGGCGTGGTCAAGCGGGTCACGACCGATTACCCCGCGCGAACTGACTTCGAGCTGATCTCGCTTAAGGACGGTGACAGCGTGGTCGGCGCCGCTGAGGTCCCCTCCGACCGGCACGACCTCGTTTTCCTCACCAGTGACGCGCAGCTCCTTCACTTCCCCGCCTCCCAGGTCCGTCCCCAGGGCCGTGCCGCCGGAGGCATGGCCGGCATCAAGCTGGCGCCGGGGCAAAGAGCGGTGTGGTTCGGGGTCGTCGACCCGACGCAGGACCTTGTCGTCGTCACGTCGAGCGGCTCGTCCGGCGCCCTACCGGGCACCGAGGCTGGGTCTCTCAAGGTGACGCCGTATGCGGAGTATCCGGCCAAGGGCCGAGCCACTGGCGGGGTCCGCTGTCACCGGTTCCTCAAGGGCGAGGACACGCTGGTGCTCGCCTGGGTCGGCGGCACGCCAGCCCGGGCGGCGGCCGGAAACGGCGTCGCGGTCGACCTACCACCGGCCACCGGCAAACGCGATGGCTCCGGTTCGCCAGCGGCAACGGTGATCGCCCGGATCGCGGGTCCGCTCTGACCGGGCGGCACTTCGGGATCGCACACGGCC
>JBKPQA010000241.1:0-6322 GCA_046733835.1 Actinomycetota bacterium | reverse complement strand
TGCTCGCGTTCTCGTCGGCGGGTGAGCTGCCGATGAGCAAGATCGGCGAGCGGCTCATGGTGCATCCCACCTCGGCGACCAACATCGTCCAGCGCCTCGAGGCGCAGGGTCTTGTGTCGCGCCAACGGAATCCGCGCGACGGTCGGGGCACGCTGGCCGCGATCACCGACAGCGGCCGCGAAGTCATGGAGGCGGCCACCGCAGACCTCGTCCAAGGTGGGTTCGGCATGGGAATGCTCAGCGCCGACGAGCAGGACCAGCTCTTCGCCCTGCTGCGCAAGGTCCGGGTGGCTCGCGGCGACTTCGTGGAGTAGCAATTACTAGGACGTCCTAGTAAATTACGCGTATGCCATCGCAGACCTCCCACGAAACGACCGGTGCCCAGCGCTGGCAGGCACGCTACGACGCCGCGCTCGCGGCGGGGCGTGTCCGAGAGGCGGACTTCACTACCCTCTCCGGCGACACCGTCCAGCCCGTCTACGGTCCAGGGCTGAACGGCATACCAGAGCCGTCGTCCGACGAGGAGCGGGCGCGCCTCGAGCGGATCGGATGGCCCGGCGAGTTCCCCTTCACCAGGGGCCTGTATGCGACGGGCTACCGCGGGCGGACCTGGACCATTCGCCAGTTCGCCGGGTTTGGCAACGCCGTCCAGACCAACGAGCGCTACAAGATGATCCTGGCCCGGGGCGGGGGAGGACTCTCGGTCGCCTTCGACATGCCGACACTGATGGGCCGCGACTCCGATGACCCGCACAGCCTGGGCGAGGTCGGCCATTGCGGCGTCGCCATCGACAGCGCGGCCGACATGGAGATGTTGTTCGCCGACATCCCGCTCGGCGATGTCACGACGTCGATGACGATCTCGGGCCCGGCCGTGCCCGTCTTTTGTATGTACCTGGTCGCCGCGGAGCGTCAGGGTGTCGACGTCGGCGTTCTCAACGGAACCCTGCAGACCGACATCTTCAAGGAGTACATCGCGCAGAAGGAGTGGCTGTTCGCCCCGGAGCCGCACCTGCGCCTCATCGGTGACCTCATGGAGTACTGCGCCGAGAAGATCCCCGCCTACAAGCCGTTGTCCGTCTCCGGCTATCACATTCGCGAGGCCGGCTCGACGGCCGCGCAGGAGCTGGCGTTCACGCTGGCCGACGGGTTCGGCTACGTCGAGCTCGGCCTCTCCCGCGGCATGGACGTCGACGTGTTCGCACCCGGGCTGTCGTTCTTCTTTGACGCGCACGTCGACTTCTTCGAGGAGATCGCCAAGTTCCGTGCGGCGCGGCGGATCTGGGCCCGGTGGATGCGCGACGTGTACGGCGCGACGACCGACAAGGCGCAGTGGCTGCGGTTCCACACCCAGACCGCGGGCGTCTCGCTGACCGCGCAGCAGCCGTACAACAACGTCGTCCGCACCGCCGTCGAGGCGCTCGCCGCGGTCCTCGGCGGGACGAACTCCCTGCACACCAACGCCCTCGACGAGACCCTCGCGCTCCCCACCGAGCAGGCGGCTGAGATCGCGCTGCGCACTCAGCAGGTGCTCATGGAGGAGACGGGTGTCACCAACGTCGCCGACCCCCTCGGCGGGTCCTGGTACGTCGAGGCGCTGACCGACCAGATCGAGGCTGAGGCGGAGGGCATCTTCAGACGCATCCGGGACATGGGTGAGCAGGGTCGGGCCGTCAGGCCCGACGAAAGCCATGGCCGGACCGTCGGCCCGGACGGCACCGTCCAGCACGAGATCGGCCCGATGACCTCCGGCATCCTCCGCGGTATCGAGGATGGCTGGTTCATGGGTGAGATCGCGGACGCAGCGTTCCAGTACCAGCTGGCGCTCGAGAAGGGCGACAAGAAGGTCGTCGGCGTCAACACGCATACCGGCTCGGTGAGCCATGAACTGGAGATCCTGCGGGTCAGCCACGAGGTGGAGAAGGAGCAGGTTCGCGTACTCGCCGACCGCAAGGCCGGCCGCGACCGCGCGGCCGTCCAGGCGGCCCTGAGCCGAATGGTGGACGTGGCCCGGACCTCGGAAAACATGGTGCCCGCCATGCTCGACGCGGTGCGCGCGGAGGCCACCCTCGGGGAGATCTGCGACGCGCTGAGGGACGAGTGGGGGGTCTACCGGGAGCCCGCCCGGTTCTGAGCACCACGTTCACAGCAGTCGTTCAAGCACGTCACGGATTGGTCTGGCCCCCGGCTCGTATGTCATCGTGGAGGTCACGCCGAAACTCCGGCCGCCTGACGACCCGGGTGCCATCGCTCGCGCCGCGCCCCACGACCCTGACAGGACCCGACACTCCGTGGCTCTCGCACGCCGTATCGCGGTTGCCCTGGTGGCGCTGCTAGGCCTGGCCCTCGCCGTGTTCGGTGCCTGGTTCGCCTTTCTCCTCGGACCCAAGGGCACAGCGGCGTTCCACACCACCTCCAACGCCCCCCTCGTCCTTGGGCCGAACGTGCTCAACCGCGTGACCGCCCCGGTGACCGTGACGGCAGCAGCCGCGTCCGGACCGGTTTTCCTCGGCGCGGCGGTCCCCCAGGACACCGACGAGCTGGTCGGCCAGGCGAAGCACAACTTCGTGGCGTCGGCCGACTTCCCGGCCCGCACGCTGACCATCGAGCAGCTCGGTTCCGGCGACCTCGGGGATCCGTCCGACTCCCACGTCTGGCGCTCGACCGGTGAGGACTCCATCACGGTCACACAGGACCAGGCGCCGCAGTCGGTCCTCGTCTATCCCACCAAGGGCGGCTCAGTCGACGTCGATGTCACCGTGGCCCGGAACACCTGGTTCCTCCAAGCGCTGGTGGCGCTTGTCGTCGGGCTCATCGTCATGGCGTTCGCCGGTGGATGGCTGTGGCAGAACTGGCGGGGGACGCCCGGGGACCACTCCGGTGAAGAGGTGACGCCGACGGCGACGCATCCACGCCAGGACGACGTCGGTGAAGAGGCGACGCCGATGGGGACGCATACGGTGCAGCCCGAACCGGCGGCGGCGCCCGAGCGGGCCGAGGAGCGGCGATGACCCCGCGCCTCCGTCGTCTCGGCGCGGTCCTCGGTGCTGCGGCGCTCGCCGGGTCGCTGGCGTCCTGCACGTCGTTCGCCGGGATCTCCGACCCGCCGACGGCCACTGTCGGCGGCGCCGTCTCCAGCGCCCGCGCCCAGGCGATCGCCGCGCAGGTCGTCGATACGGCCCAGAAGGCCACCGCGACGCCCGGTGCCGAGGGCGACGCTCTGCGCGACTCGGCCTTCACGGGAGACGCCCTCGCCGCCGCCAAGGCCGACGCGAAGCTCGCCGGCACGCTCACCCAGGAGCAGAAGGACGCCCTGACCCTCGCCCCGGCGGCCCCCGTCGTGCTGGCCGTGTCGAGCGGACTCAGCTACCCGCGTTCGATGGTTGTCCAGACCACCCGAGCGAAGTCCGGGCTCCCAGTGCTTTCCCTGCTGGTGACGCCCGACGTCCACACCCCCTTCAAGATCGCGGCCAGCGCGCCGATGCTCCCGGCCACCGAGGTGCCGGCGTTCGACCAGGTCACCCAGGGCGCACCGTCGCTCGGCGACGACGCTGGCGGCCTGGCCGTCGAGCCCGAACAGCTGGTCGGCGCGTATGCGTCGTCGCTCGCCTACCCGGCGCCGCCGGCGGCCGACAACCGACCGTTCAGCGACGACGCCTTCGCCAACCGGATCAAGGCGGCGGCCAAGGACCAGGCCGACAAGGTCGCCAGCGTCGGCTCGTTCACCGAGCAGCACCTGGCCAAGGACGTCACCGGGGGCCTCCGCCTCGCCGGAGACCGGGGCGCCCTGGCGTTCACTGTCCTGGAGCGCAAGGACACGCTCCTCAACAAGACCTCCGGCACCATCAACGTCTCCGAACCATTCAAGGCGCTGACTGGAGTGTCTTCGGTCAAGGCCGAGGCGACGCTGGACAGCCTGGAGTTCGTCGTCTTCGTCATCCCCGACAGCGGGCAGGCCCAAGTGGTCGCTGCCGAGGAGCACCTCGTCGCCGCGACCGGCACCTGACCAACCCGCCGGCGCCAACGGTCCTCCAGAGCGGACCGGGCGACCGGACTCGCATACCGATCGGCAAGAATGACGCCATGAGCTCGCAACCCTTCCCGCCGTCCGCGCTGAGGGGCGCGGTCGATCTGTCCGCGCTCAAGCGTCCCGCGGCGCCGGCTCGCGGCGCAGCGCCCGGAGGGGCTGGAGCACCGGCGGCGTCCGGCGCTGGTGGTCCCGGGGCCACCCCCGGCGGGCCGGCACCGGGCTCCGCAGGGCTCTTCGTCACCGGGACGGACGCGACGTTCCAGGAGTTCGTCACCGCCAGCCTGCGGTACCCGGTCGTCGTCGTGCTGTGGTCTTCACGGTTGCCGGAATCCGGCGACTTCGCCAAGGTCATGGGCGGCCTGGCCGCGTCGAACCAGGGCAAGTTCCAGGTCGTCTCGGTGGACGTCGACGAGAACCCCGGACTTCTCCGGGCACTGCAGGTCCAGCAGGTCCCGATGACCATCGCGCTGCTGCAGGGCCGGCCGCTCCCGCTCTTCGTCGGCCCGCTGCTCCCGCAGGAGGTCCAGCCGGTCCTCGACGAGCTGCTCCAGGTCGCGGTGCAGAACGGCATCACCGGCCGGGTCAGCGCCGCGCCCGACGATGCCGCCGTGGCAGATGAGGCACCGGACGAGGAGGCGGAACCGGCGCTGCCTCCCCACCTCGCGGCGGCGTTCGACGCCATCGAGGCGGGCGACCTCGAGGGAGCGGCCAAGGCATACGAGCAGGCGCTCGCCGCCAACCCCGCCGACGCCGAGGCCAAGGCCGGGCTGGCTCAGGTGGGACTGCTGCGACGCACCGAGGGTGTGGACCCGGCGACCGCTCGGGCCGCCGCCTCCGCAGATCCGACCGACGTGCCGGCCCAGATCCTCGTCGCTGACCTCGACGTCCTCGGCGGCCACGTCGAGGATGCGTTCTCCCGCCTCGTCGACACGGTTCGCGCGACAACGGGCGACGACCGCAACGCTGCCCGCGAGCACCTGCTCGAGCTGTTCGAGGTGGTCGGATCGGGAGACGAGCGGGTGGCGGCCGGACGCCGCGCCCTCATGAGCGCCCTGTTCTAGCCCACCAAAGGGGAGCGCAACTCTCGCACCTTGGCGTTCAACCGCGCTCGCTCGTCGGCGGTGAGTGAAACCCCCAGCTCGTCGAGCAGGTCGTTCAGCTCCCCGTCGCGCAGCTCGCGGTGTTCGGTCGTGCGCCCGGGACGGCGCACCGTCACCGCCTCGTGGGTGACGGCGACGTGCCGGTCCGGCAGATGGCGCGTGAGCATGAGCATCTTCCGGAAATGCGTGGTCGGGTAGGTACTCGTGAAGTGGTGGCCCATCACGTAGTCCAGGGGCTGCACAGGCAGCTCGTCGTGAGTGTGCATGGGCTCCCAGTGCTCCTCGCGCCAGCGCTCGAGGGCCCAGCCACGGCCGGCACCGAGAGGCACCATGCAGAGGCGGTACCGCCAGCCCCCGTATGCGTCCTCCGCTCCATCCGTCAGCGGGATCGGGCGCAGCAGGCTCATCCCGAAGCCCGGGTCGGCCAGGACCTGCTCACCGTCGACGGTGACGACGACGACACAGTGGGTGCGCGGCGCCGACGGATCGCCGACTCGTCCGAGTCTCCGCTCGACGTGGTACCCCAGGCGCTCCAGCACGGCGGCGAAGAGGACGTTGTGCTCGAAGCAGTATCCGCCGCGCCCGCGACCAACGAACTTCTCCTGGACGGCGTCCAACTGCACGCCCGGATGCTGATCGAGGAGAACGTCGAGATTGTCGAAGGTGAACGTCCGGACGTGCGCCTCGTGGAGCGCGTCCAGCGCCGGTCGCGAGGGGGCGCCCGCCGGTGCACCGACCCGGGACAGGTATGCGTCCAGGTCGAGCAGTTCGGTCTGCCAGGGACTCGGATCGGTCACCTCGCGATTCAACACGACGGCAGGGAAACCGGCAGTCCTCGGGTGACTGGCGGTCAGGTCTCCGAGAGTGCACCACCGCCGCGCGCTGCCCACCAGCCTGCTCCGAGCAGCGCGGACGTCTCCGAGTCACGGGCGGCAACCACGGTTGGGGTCGCGCCGTCGTCGGAGCCGGACCGAATTCCGGCGGTCAGCGGTGGGTGGACAAGATCCCATGAACGACCCATCGAGCCGCCGACGACCAGCGCGGTGGCACCGAACCGGCTCAGCCAGGGCGACAGGGCCAGGCCGAGCCGGGTGAAGGCGGTCTTCAGCACTTCGTCCGCCGCAGCATCTCCGGCGCGAGCCCGGTCGGCGATGTCCCGGACGTCTGTGGACGGCGACTCCGGGTTGAGCCG
>JBKPQA010000240.1:0-3299 GCA_046733835.1 Actinomycetota bacterium | reverse complement strand
TGCCATGGACGCTGCCGCGCAGTCGGCCGCCGAGGCCGCTGACGAGTCGGTCGCCGGCACGGCCGACGTGGTCGTGGTAGGCGCCGGTCCGGCCGGCTCGGCCACCGCGGCATACCTGGCGATGGCCGGGCTCGACGTCCTTCTCCTGGAGAAGACCACCTTCCCGCGCGAGAAGGTCTGTGGCGACGGCCTGACGCCGCGTGCAGTGCGCGAGCTCATCACCCTCGGCATCGGGCATCCCGAGGAAGACGGGTGGATCCGCAACCACGGGCTGCGGATCCTGGGCGGCGGGATGACCCTGACGCTCGACTGGCCGGACACTTCAGAGTTCCCGCCGTACGGGCTGGTCCGCACCCGGATGGACTTCGACGACGTCCTCGCGCGTCACGCGGTCAAGCACGGCGCCCGGTTGCTCGAGGCCGTCAACGTCACCGGGCCGGTCGTCGACGGCGCCGGGCGGATCGTCGGCGTGCGCGCCAGGGCGGTCGACGAGGACGGCCGTTCTGGTGGCCCGGTGCTCACCTACCGGGCGCCGCTGGTCGTCGCCGCCGACGGCAACTCCTCGCGGCTGTCGCTCGCCATGGGCCGCGAGAAGCGCGACGACCGGCCGATGGGGGTCGCCGTCCGTACCTACTACACGTCCCCGCGCACTGACGATGACTACCTCGAGTCATGGCTCGAGCTATGGGTCGCGGACCCGAAGAACCCCGGCGAGCGGGTCCTTCTCCCCGGCTACGGATGGGTCTTCGGCGTCGGCGACGGCACGTCCAACCTCGGTCTCGGGATCCTCAACACCTCCAAGGCGTTTGGCAACGTCGACTACAAGGACGTCATGCGCCGCTGGGTGGCGACGATGCCGGAGGAGTGGACCTTCACCGACGAGACGATGGTGGGGCCGATCCGGGGAGCAGCCCTCCCCATGGGGTTCAACCGGCAGCCGCAGTACGCCGACGGGCTGCTCCTCGTCGGCGACGCGGGCGGCATGGTCAACCCCTTCAACGGCGAGGGCATCGCGTATGCGATGGAGTCGGGACGGCTCGCGGCGGACGTCGTCGCGCAGGCCTTCGCGCGACCAGACGACGCCGGTCGTGAACGGGTGCTTTCGTCCTATCCCACCGTCATGAAGGATGCCCTCGGCGGCTACTACACCCTAGGCCGCTGGTTCGCCCGCGCCATCGGCAACCCCGAGGTCATGCGGCTGGCCACCAAGTACGGACTGCCCCGCACGACCCTGATGCGGTTCCTGCTCAAGATCATGGCGAACCTGCCGGAGCGGCACGGCGGGAGAGCCGACGACCGGATCATCCAGGCGCTGTCCACCATGGCCCCGGACGCCTGATCATGGCCGACCCTAGGATGACGACGACCTGCCTCTCGATTGGCACCGTGAGAGCTGTGGCCTCCCACCACAGTGACCACCGGAAGGGGTATGCGCGATGACCAACTCGTACATCCCGCTGCTGTTCCTCCTCGCCCTGGGTCTCGCGTTCGCGCTGCTCTCAGTGGGTACGAGCCTCGTGGTCGGTCCGAAGCGCTACAACCGCGCCAAGATGGAGGCGTACGAGTGTGGGATTCAGCCCACGCCGCACCCCGAGGGCGGCGGCCGCTTCCCGATCAAGTACTACCTCGTGGCGATGCTCTTCATCGTCTTCGACGTGGAGAGCCTCTTTCTCTATCCGTTTGCGGTGGCGTTCAACCAGCTCGGGCTCTTCGCCCTGGTCGAGATGGTCCTGTTCATTCTCACCGTGTTCGTCGCCTACGCCTACGTGTGGCAGCGCGGCGGGCTCGAGTGGGAGTAGCTGGTAAGAGTTCTGGCACGCCCGAGAAACCGTAGGAAACGCGAGGCATACGACATGGGCATCGAAGAGAAGCTGCCGGCAGGCTTTCTCCTGTCGACGGTCGAGAGTCTCGCCGGGTACATGCGCAAGAGCTCGATGTGGCCGGCGACATTCGGACTGGCGTGCTGCGCCATCGAGATGATGGCCGTGGGTACGCCGGACTACGACATCGCCCGGTTCGGGATGGAACGGTTCTCCGCGACGCCGCGGCAGGCCGACCTGATGATCGTGGCCGGGCGGGTGAGCCAGAAGATGGCCCCGGTCGTCCGGCAGGTGTACGACCAGATGCCGAACCCCAAGTGGGTCATCTCGATGGGTGTCTGCGCGAGCTCGGGCGGGATGTTCAACAACTACGCCATCGTTCAGGGCGTCGACCACATCGTCCCGGTGGACATCTACCTGCCCGGCTGTCCGCCGAGGCCGGAGATGCTTCTCAACTCGATCATTCAGCTGCACCAACAGATCCAGGCCATGCCGCTCGGCGTCAACCGCGAGAAGGCGGCCCGCGCGGCCGAGCAGGCGGCCCTGACGGCGACGCCGACCCACGAGATGAAGGGTCTGTTGGCGTGACGACAGCGAAGCCGGGGGTACCTCCCGCTTGCGGGGGAGGACAAGAGCGAGGTACGAGCCGGGGGCACCACCCGCTTGCGGGGGAGGCCCGGAGCAAGCGCGGAGTCGCGCCGGGAGGTGCAGGGTGACGACAGAGGAGCCGGTGCCACCCCACCCGCAGGGCACCGAGGAGCTGGCCCAGGAGTATGCGTCGAACCTCCCGGCTCCGCCTGGCACCAACCCTGATCCCGTCGTCATCGGGCAGCGCGACGGAATGTTCGGGGCAGCGCCGGGCGAGGACACCTCCGGGTACGGCGGCCTGCGCAGCCCGATCCTCTTGCCCGGGGCGACCCAGCGGCCTTACGGCGGCTACTTCGACGACGTGGCCGACGCGCTGGAGCGCGGGCTCTTCGGCGGATCGGCCTCCTTTACCGAAGCGGTCGAGCGGGTCACCGTGCACCTTGGCGAGATGACGGTCTTCGTCCGGCGCCAGCACCTTCCGGCGGTGGCCCGCACCCTGCGCGACGAGCCGGAGCTGCGGTTCGAGATGGCCCTTGGCGTCTCCGGCGTGCACTACCCGAACGAGACGGACCGTGAGCTCCACGCGGTCTACCACTTCCTGTCCATTACGAACGACTACCACCGGATCCGCCTCGAGGTGACGTGCCCCGACAGCGACCCTCACATCCCGTCCATCGTGTCCGTCTACCCCGCGATGGACTGGCACGAGCGCGAGACCTGGGACATGTTCGGCATCCAGTTCGACGGTCACCCGGCCCTGACCCGGATTTTGATGCCGGACGACTGGCCCGGCCACCCGCAGCGCAAGGACTACCCGCTCGGCGGCATCCCCGTGGAGTACAAGGGCGCGACCATCCCGCCGCCCGACGAGCGCAGGAGCTACAACTAATG
>JBKPQA010000239.1:0-10769 GCA_046733835.1 Actinomycetota bacterium | reverse complement strand
CGGTAGACCGTCATCTTCGACACGCGCATGATCGAGGCGACCTCGGCAACGGTCAGGAACCGCACCTCGGCGAGCTGCCGCTCTGTGGACATGGTGACCCTCGATCTGCCCCGCTCAGCGCCGGCTTCCCTTCCGGCGGTCGACTGCACGGGTGCCAGAGGTCACTCTAGGGGCAGGTGTGACGCTTGGGGAAGGCAGTGCTGGACACAACGCCACGGGAAGTCAAGCCGACACGCCGACTCTGCGTGTGGTTCAGTCGAAGTAGACGTCCAGGCCGTGCAGGGGGAACACCGCCTGGCGGGTCGCCATCACCGCGCGATCCACGGGATCCTCCGGGTCGTAGCCCAGGTCCCACGAGCGCCACCACAACGGTCCAGCGTCCGGCGTCCGGTCGCCCATGCGGAACGGCGCCGGGCGCCCGGTGAGCTCCCGCACGTGCTCCCGCCAGTCCTCGGGGATCGGCTCGGTGACGGCGATCGGCCGGTGCGCCGCGATCGCCGTGAGATGGGTCCACGCTCGCGGCACGACGTCGACGACTTCGTACCCGCCGCCGCCGAGCGCCACCCAGCGCCCGTCGCATACCGAATGACTGAGCCGGTGCAGCGCGTCGGCGGCCTCACGCTGGGCGTCTACCGTCAACGCGAGGTGGGCCAGCGGGTCCTGGAAGTGCGTGTCGCAGCCGTGCTGCGTCACGAGGATCTGGGGCCGGAACGCCCGGACCACCGGCAGCGCCGTCGAGTGGAAGGCCCGCAACCAGCCGGCATCAGCCACACCAGGTGGAAGCGCGATGTTCGTGGCCGAGCCCTCCGCGTCGGAGCCGCCGATGTCGGACGGCCAGCCGGTGCCCGGGAAAAGCGCCCGCCCCGACTCGTGGATCGACACCGTGAGAACCCGCTCGTCGTTCCAGAAGATCCGCTCCACGCCGTCTCCGTGGTGGACGTCGACGTCGACGTAGGCCACGCGCTCGACGCCGTTGTCCAGCAGCCACTGGATCCCGATCGCCACGTCGTTGTAGATGCAGAAGCCGGAGGCCGTTTCGGGCATCGCGTGGTGCAGGCCACCACAGAAGTTCACGCCGTGTGAGGTGCGCTGGGTCCACACGGCCTCGCATAGCTCGCGCGTCCCCGCCACGACCCGCGCGCTTGCCTCGTGCATCCCCATGAACGCGGGATCGTCTTCGGTGCCAAGCCCGTATGCGTCGTCGGCGTGGTCGGGGTCGGCGGACGCCGCCTTCACGGCGGCGACGTAATCGGCGCGGTGCACGGTCTCGAGCTCGGCGTCCGTCGCCACACCGGGGTCGAGCCGGCGCACGTCCTCGTGGTCGAAGAGGCCGAACGCGTCGCAGAGCCGGGCCGTGAGGTCGAGGCGCACCGGCGACATCGGGTGCGTGGGACCAAAGTCGTACCGCGTGAAGCCCGGGTCCCAGACCACCTCTGCCTGCGTCGGCATGGGCGTGACGTTACCGATGTTCTCCGTAGGCGGCTCAGAGAACTTCGGGCCGCCCACGGTCCTCGCCGAGCGGGAGGACCATGGCGATCTCCTCCTCGTCGTCGTTCTCGCCCTTCCCGGCCACCACCCGCATCGGGCGCCGGGAGTCGGTGGGCCGGAACCCCATCCCGCTCGCGAAGGCGACGGCGCGGCCGTTGTCGGTGCCGACCCAGTACGTCACGTGCGTGCGCCCGTCGCGCCGCGCGCGGTCGGCACTGGCCTCGACCAGCTTGGTCGCCACGCCCGTACCGCGTGCTTCCGGAGCCACCCAGAGCCCGAAGATCTCCGCGACCCGGCCCTCCTCGTCCTTGCCCTGGCCGAGACTCACGACGCCGACCGGCTCGCCGTTGGCATTGCCGTCACCGTCCACCGGCACGGCGACGAGCCGCACGGATCGACGCATACGAAGCCGCCAAAGGTCCTCGTCGAAGCCTTCTTCCTCCTCGACCGTCGCGACGAATGCGTCGGGCGAATCTCGAAGCGCGGCAAGGCGAATCGCTTTGAACTCCTTCCACTCCTCCTCGCCCAGCGAGCGCACGATCACGTCGGTCATGGCGTCAGCCTCCCATGTCGACAGTGAAGGTCCGGACGTGGGTCTCGAGCGCCCGCTCCATGCCGAGCTCGTCCAACCCGGGGCTGTGCGGCAGCGGTTTCCGCGTGCCGTCGAGGACGAAACGCATCCGCTCGTAGAGACGCCGGGCCGGCAGATTGGTCTCGGTCACCTCGAGGACGACCCGGGACCGGCCGCGGCGAGCCGCCTCGTCGATCACCGCCTGCACTAGGAGCTCCCCGACGCCGGTGCCCCGAGCGCGCGGGACGACGTACATGGCCACCAGGGTCGAGGCGTCGGCGGGTGTCTCGGGGTTGTCCCAAATGCCGACGGAGCCGACCGGGTCGCCGTCCAGCCGCGCTTGGAAGTGGCACTGCGTGGCGATCCGCTCCCGCCAGGTGCCCTCGTCGAAATCCACCACGTCGGCATACCGCGTGTAGAACGCTTCCGGTGCAGCCTGCAGCATCTCGAGCCGCAGATCTCGGTGCGAGCGCCAGTCGTCGGGTGTCACCCGGTGGATCGTGAGCGTCACGGGTTGCCCGCGGCCAGCTCGCGTGACCGCGACGCTGCTGCCTCCATGGCGGTGATGAACGCGGCTCGCACCTTGTGGTCGTCGAGCTGGCGCAGCGCCGCCACCGTCGTCCCGCCCGGGGAGGACACCCGCTCACGCAGCACCGTCGGGTGCTCGCCGGTCTCCTTGAGCATCGTCGCAGCCCCGAAGAGCGTCTGGACGACCAGTTCTGTGCTCGTGGCGCGCGGCAGGCCGAGCACCACTCCGGCCTCGATCATCGCCTCGACGACGTAGAAGATGTATGCGGGTCCGCTGCCGGAGATCGCCGTGACCGCGTCCTGGTAGTGCTCGGGAACGCGGACGACTCGGCCGCACGAGCGCAGCAGCGCCTCGGCTTCCGCGAGGTGGTCGTCGGTGCAGTGCCGCCCCGGCGAGATGGCTGCCATCCCCTGGTCGACGAGCGCTGGGGTATTGGGCATGACGCGCACCACCGAGGAGCCCTCGGGGAGGCGCGATTCCAGGAAGTCCGTCGTGATGCCGGCCGCCAGGGAGACGACGAGGTTGCCGGGAGCCACATGATCGCGGATCTCGGCCAGGAGGCCGTGCATGTCCTGCGGCTTCACGACAAGGACCAGGACGTCCGCGCTCTTGGCGGCGGTCGCGTTGTCGAGGACGCGGACGCCGTACTTGGCCTCGAGCTGGGCGGCGTGGTCGGCCCGCTTCTCGGTGATGGCGAGATCCGCGACGTCACGTCCGGACCGAATCAGTCCGGACAGCAACGTCTCTCCCATGACGCCGGCCCCGAAGATCGCCGTAGTGGCCACCCGCGATCAGCCCCTCGTGGCCACGCCGCGCAGGAAGAACGCGAGGTTTCCCGGCTTCTCGGCCATGCGGCGCATGAGGTAGCCGTACCACTCCTCGCCGTAGGGGATGTAGACGCGCATCTGGTCACCCCGGTCCGCGATGCGCTGCTGCTCCTCGGGCCGGATGCCGTAGAGCATCTGGTACTCGAAGGACTTCGGATCGCGGCCGTTCTTCGCGGCCAGCGCCCCGGCGATCTCGATCAGCCGCGGGTCGTGGCTGGCGATCATCGGGTAACCCTGACCGGCCATGAGCACCTTGAGGCAGCGCACGTAGGACTTGTCGATCTCGCCAGACGACTGGTATGCGACGGATTCCGGCTCCTTGTACGCGCCCTTGCAGAGCCGCACCCGACTGCCCTCGTGGGCCAGGTCGGCACAGTCGCCCTCGGTGCGATGGAGGTATGCCTGCACCACGGCTCCCACGTTCGGGAAGTCCTGCCGCAGCTCGCGCAACGTCTCGAGCGTGCCGTCCGTGGTCGTGTGGTCCTCCATGTCGAGCGTCACCATCGTCCCGCCGTTGGCCGCTGCCTGGCAGATCTGCCGAGCGTGGTCGAGGGCGATCTTGTGCCCGTCACCTGGTAGCGCTTGCCCCAGAGCGGACAGCTTGAGCGACGCCTCCGCAGTCCCGTCGGCGGTCAGACCCGCCTCCGCGAGGGCGGCGATGAGCGCAAGATAGGCGTCGCGGGTGTGCTCGGCCTGGCTGAGCTCGGTTGTGTCCTCGCCCAGGTAGTCGATCGTCGACATCCGGTGCCGGGCGGCCAGGCCGCTCGCGGCCCGAACCGCGTCCTCAGTGCGAGCCCCCGGAACGAACCGGTGAACCACGTTGCGGCTCACCGGCGCTCGCTCCACAACATCACGCACTCGGGTCGACGCGGCGAGTTGAAGCATGCCGTTGCGCAGCAGGTCACTCGGCTCCACGGGAGCAATCTAGCGCCGGGGCTCCGCCGGTTCGCGGGTCGGCACCGACCGTGCCCGATTGACAGGCACGAACCGGCAAAACCGGCGATTTGGCCAGATGACGCGAGTCGTGCCTGTCGTTAGGGCCGGCGTCGCGCGGATCCTAGGCTGGCGGCATGCCCACGTCGCTGACCTTCGAGGAGCACGGGACAGGGATCGGCGACGCGTGGACCGTGCTCCGCGTCAACGCGGCCCGGGCCGGCTTGGGGGCTCCGGTGCCGACGTGCCCTGGCTGGACGGTGCTGGATCTGGTGGCCCATCAGGGCATGGTGCACCGCTGGGCCGCCGGCTGCGTCCGCGGTGAGGTCGCTGATGAGGAGCGGTGCGCGGGGATCGAGCGTGAGGGACTCGAGTCGCCTGACCCGCTCACGTGGCTCGACGAGGGAGCTCGGGACCTGTTGTCGGCGCTGGCCTTCGCGCCGGCCGATCTCGACGTCTGGTTCTTCCTGCGGGACGCTCCGGGGCCGCGCCATGGTTGGGCCCGGCGGCAGTGCCACGAGACGACGATCCACGCCGTCGACGCCATGGCGGCGGCGCGTGGTTCGGTCCCGTCGCCGTCGGAGACGTGGATCTCACCCCGGCTGGCCGCCGACGGTGTCGACGAGCTCATCATGGGTTTCGTGCCACGGCGTCGTAATGGCCTGGAGCTGCCGGCTCCCCGGACCGTCGTCGTGCGCACGACCGACACGGGCGAGGCTTGGACGATGCAGGTCGGCGAGGGCCGGACGACGTCAGGCGTCGGCGAGCCGGCGGCGGACGTCGAGGCTGACGTCGTCGACGTGAGCGGAACCGCTACGCAGGTCTACCTCGCGCTCTGGAACCGCGGCGACGAGATCTCGTGCAGCGACCCCGCCTTGCTCGAGCGCTGGCGGTCCGACGTCCAGGTCCTCTGGTAGGGGAGGCGTGATCGTGGACGATTCCCGCCGCCCGGGCGACGGAATCCGTTCACGATCACGTCAGGGATCCACGAGGTAGCGCTGCAGCGTCGGCCCCAGCCAGCGGGCTAACTCGTCGTGGGTGGCGTCGACCATTGGTGGCATCCGGACCACGTACCGGGTCGTCGCCAGTCCGACGAGCTGAGCGGCGGCGAGGCTGCCACGCAGCTCCGGCTGCGACACGCCGGTACGCCGGGTCACCCGCCCGACGACCTCCCGAGGAAGGAACTGCCGAAAGAACACTCCCACCTCGTCATTGGTGTGGACCGCCCGGACGAGCGCGACCAGACGTTCCTGGTTGTCGGGGTAGTCCCAGACCGCGAGGAACATTCGGACCAGCCGGTCGCCCAACGAGTCCAGTGGTCCGTCCAGCACTCGCTCCACCAGCATGGCGGGGTTCACCCTGGTCATGACGACCGCCTGCGCGAAGAGATCGGCCTTGCCATCGAAGTAGTGGTGCACCAGCGCCGGGTCGACGCCCGCGACCCGAGCCACGGACCGCATCGACGTCCCCTCGTATCCCTTGTCGGCGAACTCGCTTCGCGCTGCCTCGGTGATCCGGGCGCGGGTGTCCTCGCCCGCCGGACGGCGGCCGCGACGAGCCGGCGGGGTGGTGGCGGTCACGGCTGTCCGACGACGGCGTAATGGAGCCGGGCGAAGGCCAGGGCCGCCGCCAGGTCCAGCTCTCGCATCTCGCCGGTCAGCCGCCGGGTGCTCACCTCGACGACGATGGAACCGGCGAAGTCGTTGCCGGCCAACAGCTCCAGTAGCTCGCCACACGGCTGCGTCCCCCGACCTGGGACCAGGTGCTCGTCGCGCGGCGAGCCGCTTCCATCGGCGAGATGGACGTGGGTCAGCCGGTCGTCCAAAGCTCGGGCCATGGCCAGCGCGTCGGAACCGGCCGTCGCGGTGTGCGAGAGGTCAAGGGTCACATGGTCGAACGGCTGGTCGACCGGGTCCCAGTGCGGCAGGTAGGCGAGCATCTCACGCTGCCGCGCCCTCCACGGGAACATGTTCTCCACGGCCAGCTGGACGCCGGTCTCCTCCTCACGGATGGCCAGCCCGTCGACGAACCCCGCCGCATACTCGCGCTGCCAGCGGAACGGTGGATGGAGGACGACCGTGGGCGCGTCCAGGGCGAGCGCCATCTGGATCGACCGGTCGACCTTCTCCCACGGGTCGGTGCCCCAGACCCGTTGCGTCACAAGGAGTGTCGGGGCGTGCACGGATAGGACCGGTATGCCGTGGAGGTCGCTGAGCGCCTGGAGGGCTCCGGGCTCCTGCGAGACCGGGTCGGTCCACACCATGACCTCGACCCCGTCGTAGCCGAGCCGCCCGGCCATGGCGAAGGTCGCCGCGCAGTTCTCGGGGTACATCGAGGCCGTCGAGAGCCCGATGCGCGTCGTCACGGGCGCCATTGTCCGACATCGACTCCGGCCGCAGCGGCCCGGCCGGGTCCGCATACGCTGACACTGTGGCCGAGGTACCACTGGACATGCCCCGCATCTGGGTCGAGTTCCCTGACCCGGACGACGCGGGCCAGCGGTTCCGCTGCGACCTGACCTGGCTCACGTCGAGCTGGATGTGCATCTACGGCAACGGCTGCCAGGGGATCTACGCCGACCGGCCGGACGACGGCTGCTGCACTCTCGGCGCCCACTTCACGGAGGACGCCGACTACGAGCGGGTTGCCGCCGTGGCCGCGGAGCTCGGGCCGGACGAGTGGCAGTACCGGGACGTCGCATACCGAAAAGGTCTGTTGCGCAAGGAGAACTGGACCGAACCGGAGGACGGGGCCACGAAGACGAAGGTCGTCGACGGCGCCTGCATCTTCCTCAACCGTCGCGGCTTCCCTGGCGGGATGGGGTGTGCGCTGCATCAGCACGCCGTGCTGCAGGGGTTGCCGCCGACGTCGCTCAAACCGGAGGTGTGCTGGCAGCTGCCCATCCGGCGCACTTACCGCACCGTCGAACTCGCGGACAAGTCCAGCTATCTCGAGGTGACCATCACCGAGTACGACCGGCGGGGCTGGGGCCCTGGGGGACACGATCTCGACTGGTACTGCTCCGGAAACCCGGAGGCGCACGTCGGTCGAGAACCGGTCTACCGCTCTTGCAAGGTCGAGCTCGTCGAGCTCATGGGCGCCGCCGCCTACGAGGAGCTGGTCCTGCGCTGTGAGGCCCACCTGCGCGCAGTCACGGCAGCGCGGCGGATCGGCAACCGGAAGCTGCTCCCGCTGCTCGTCCATCCCGCGACACTTGCGGCCCAGGACGTGCGGAGCGCCGAGCGGGCATCGGCCACCAAGCTCGAAAAGCGCTCCCCAGCAACAGAATCCGCAAAACTACGGAAGAAGCACGCTCGCCGATGACCGGATCGGCGGTGATCCCCAGCCCCAATATCTGGGAGTCGCCGGAGGTCTACGAGCTGGAGAACCGTGCCGTCGACCGCCAGGGCGTCATCGAGGCGGCGATACACGACATCCACGACTGGGCGGCTCAGGACGTCGTCGACGTCGGATGTGGTACCGGATTCCACCTGCCGCGGTTTGCCGGGACCGCCCGCAGTGTCGTCGGCGTGGAACCGCACCCACCGCTGGTCGAGCAGGCCCGTGGGCGCGTCGCCGGACTTCCGACCGTACGAGTCGTGAACGCGTCGGCGGCCGACACGACGCTGCCCGCGGAGAGCGTCGACGTCGCACACGCCCGGTGGGCCTACTTCTTCGGGCCCGGGTGCGAGCCCGGCCTCGGGGAGCTCGACCGCATCCTCCGGCCCGGTGGGACCGCCTTCGTTGTCGACAACGACGCCACGCGGTCGACCTTCGGGACGTGGTTCCGCCGGAGTCTCCCGCGGTACGACCCTGAGGCGGTGGAACGGTTCTGGGCCCGGCACGGCTGGTCGCGCCGCAGGCTTGACATCGAGTGGACCTTCGACTCGCCTGCGGACTGCGCCCGGGTGCTGCGGATCGAGTTTCCCGCGCCGTTGGCCGACCAGATCCTCGCCGCGGACCCCAACCGCACGCGCGTCGACTACGCTGTGAACCTCTGGTGGCGGCGGTATGCATGATGTGCGGATGACCACGATCGTCTTCCTCCACGCACACCCCGACGACGAGTCCACGCAGACCTCCGGCTCGATGGCGCGGGCCAGCGCGGGTGGGGACCGGGTTGTCGTCGTGTATGCGACGAATGGCGACCACGGTGAGGCTCCCGACGACCTCGGCGCGGGCGAGACGGTCGCCGACCGCCGGCATACCGAAGCGGAGGCGTCCGCACGCGCGACCGGGACGCAGCGGGTCGCGTGGCTTGGCTACGCCGACTCCGGGATGGCCGGTTGGGAGCAGAACGACGCGCCCCACGCGCTGCACGCCGCCGACCTCCACGAGGCCGCGCGACGGCTGGCCCGGATCCTTGACGAGGAGGACGCCGACGTCCTCGTCGGCTACGACTGGCACGGCAACTACGGCCACCCCGACCATGTCAAAGTGCACCACGTCGCCCGCCGGGCGGCCGAGCTGGCCGCCCGGCGTCCCCGCCTGCTGGAGTCCACCATGAACCGCGACCAGCTCCGCCGCAGCCGCCAGGCACGGCTGGACGCCGGCGAGGAGACCGACTTCGACCCGGACGGGCCGATGGACGACGGCAACCCGCTGGGCACGCCCGAGGCGGAGATCTCCTGGGAGGTGGACGTCAGCGGCTACCTCGCGCAGCGGCGCCGCTCCGTCGAGGCCCACCGCAGCCAGAAGACCGACACGGCGTGGATCCTCGACATGCCGGAGGAGGTCTTCGCGCTGGCCTTCGCGCGGGAGTGGTACATCGAGCCCGGACGATCAGAGCCGATGCAAGAGGGCTGGCCGTTCCGCCCCCCGGGCTGATTCCGGTTCCAAGCCGAAGTCGGCCAGGGCTGTCGGCGCCCTCACCTAGCGTGCGATGCATGTCATCCCGAGCGTCGGCACGAGCGAGCGGCTACCGCTGCGCCGAGTGCGGCTGGACCACGGTCAAGTGGGTGGGTCGGTGCGGCGAGTGCCAGGCGTGGGGCTCGGTGGTCGAGGTCGGCGTGCCGACGATCCGCACGACCGCCGCAACGTCGGTGTCCCGGCCGGCGCTGCGGATCGGCCAGGTCGACGTCGAGCACGCCGCCGCGCGCAGCACGGGCGTGAGCGAGCTCGACCGGGTCCTCGGCGGCGGTGTCGTCCCCGGCGCCGTGGTCCTCGTCGCCGGTGAACCGGGGATCGGCAAGTCCACGCTGCTCCTCGACGTCGCGGCCCGCGCCGCCCGCGGCGGCCGGTCGGTCCTCTACGTCACCGGAGAGGAGTCGGCGGCCCAGGTGCGGATGCGGGCCGAGCGCATCGAAGCGATGGCCGCCTCGTTGTTCCTGGCCGCCGAGACCGACCTCGCCACGGTGCTCGGTCAGATCGAGGCGGTGCAGCCGGAGCTGGTCGTCGTGGACTCCGTACAGACGATCACGAGCGCTCAGGTGGAGGGGTCAGCCGGCAACGTGAGCCAGGTCCGTGAGGTGGCCGCCACCCTGATCCAGGCGGCCAAAAGCCGAGGCATCGCCGTCCTCCTCGTCGGCCACGTGACCAAGGACGGCTCCATCGCCGGCCCTCGGGTCCTCGAGCATCTCGTCGACGTCGTGGTCCAGTTCGAGGGCGACCGGCACTCACGACTACGGCTCGTCCGGGCGGCGAAGAACCGCTACGGCCCCACTGACGAGGTCGGCTGCTTCGACCTCTCGGACGTCGGTATCGTCGGGCTGGCCGACCCGAGCGGCCTGTTCCTCTCGCACCGGGAGACCAGTGTCGCCGGCACCTGCGTCACCGTCACCCTGGAGGGCCGCCGCCCTCTCGTCGCGGAGGTCCAAGCGCTCGTGGCGCCGACCGCTCTTCCCGCTCCCCGCCGCGCCACCCACGGTCTGGACGCCTCGCGTGTGGCGATGGTCCTCGCTGTGCTCGACCGGCGGGCGGGCATTCGCGTCGGCAGTCGCGACGCCTACGTCTCCACGGTGGGTGGGGTCCGCCTCGGCGAGCCGGCCGCGGACTTGGCAGTGGCGCTCAGCGTCGCCAGCTCGGAGCTCGAAGCGCCGGTGCCGCCGCAGGCGGTGGCGTTCGGGGAGGTGGGCTTGGCCGGCGAGCTGCGACCGGCGTCGGGTATGCCACGCCGGCTGGCCGAGGCGGCTCGGTTGGGATTCCGGACCGCCTTTACCCCTCCCGGCGTCCTCGGCTCCGGGCCGATCCCAGAGGGAATGCGGGTGGTGGAGGTGGCCGACGTCCGGGAGGCGGTGATGGCCGCGCTGGACGTTCCTCACAAGGGCACTGCGCGCCGTTAGACTCCCGGCGAGCCGACCGGTCGATCAGGAGTGCGCCGGCCGACCCGTGAGTGGGAGGGGACAGGGGCCGTGGCGACGAGCGCCGAGCGCAGCGACGAGGACCTGCTGCGCGCAACTCTGGCCGCCGTCGCGCCCGGCAC
>JBKPQA010000238.1:0-6207 GCA_046733835.1 Actinomycetota bacterium | reverse complement strand
GACAACCGGACAAAGGCCATGCTCTTGGCGGGCACCATGCCCATCTGCTGCGCCCGGTCGGCGAGGTTCCTCGGTGAGCGCAGGTCGTCGACGACCTGGGTCAGCTGCTCCTGCTGGTCGGTCAGGGTGCCGGACTGCGCCCGGAGGTCCTTGAGCTGGTAGATCCCCGACGCGAGGGCGGTGTTCATCATCAGCAGCGACACGAGGCCGACCGCCAGAAGGGCCATGCAGAGCACGGCGAACCCGCCGTTCCCCGTGCGGCGGATCGCCGCCGGCACGACCCGCAACGGCGCCAGCTGGCCCCGACGCGGCATACCTCGGGCTCGGCTCGCTTCCCCGGCGACGCGGGCCGCGGTGCTCAGCAGGCTCTGGCTCATCCCCGAGGCCCCCTCCTCGCGGCAGCGCCGGTGGCCCGAACCCGCTCTGCCGCCCGCAGCCGCGCCGACGCAGCTCGCGGGTTCGCCTCGACCTCGGCTGAGCTCGGCTCCTCCGCGCCGCGGGTCAGCAGGCGAAGGTATGCGGCGTGTTCCGGCAGCTCGACCGGTAGCCCAGGCGGAGCGCTCGACCGAGCGCCGGCGGTCAGGACCTGCTTGGTGATCCGGTCCTCCAAGGAGTGGTAGCTGAGGACGGCGATCCGACCGCCCACCGCGAGCGCGTCGACCGCCGTCGGGAGCGCGCGCTCCCACGCGGCGAGCTCCTGGTTGACCTCGATCCGCAACGCCTGGAACGTCCGCTTGGCGGGGTGCCCACTGCTGCGTTGCGAGGCCGCGGGAACCACCGAGCGCAGCAGGTCGACCAGCCGGGCGGACCTGCGGAACGGCTCGTTCTCCCTCTCACGCACCACGGCCCGAGCGATCGGCCGCGCGAACCGCTCCTCTCCGTAGTCACGCAGGATCCGGGTCAGCTCGCCCACGTCGTAGGTATTCAGGACGTCGGCCGCCGTGACGCCCGAGGACTGGTCCATCCGCATGTCGAGTGGCGCGTCGACGCGGTAGGCGAACCCCCGGTCCTCCTCGTCGAGCTGCAGCGAGGAGACGCCGAGGTCGAAGAGGGCGGCGTCAACCGTCGCGAGGCCCAGTGACTCCACAACGGCCGCGAACTCGTCGTAAACCGCGTGGACCAGGGTGAGACGGTCCGCGTATTGAGCGAGCCGGCGCCTGGCCAGGTCAAGCGCCTCCTGGTCCCGGTCGATCCCCACGACGCGAGCTTCGGGGCAGCGCTCGAGGATGCCCTCGGCGTGACCGCCCATGCCGACGGTGCCATCGACGCATACCGAACCTGGTTCGGCGAGCGCCGGCTGCAGGAGCTCGACGACCCGAGCGAGCAGCACGGGCTGATGCCGCTGCGCGGGGCTCGGGTTGGCCATGCCGGTGCTCACATTCGCTGGTGATTCGTGGTGCTGATGGACCTGAGGTCTGGTCCCCATCCGCTGACGGGTTGTGTCTCCCGGGTGGCCCGGGACGGGGGAAGTCGTCCCGGGACGGCAGCGGCTGGAGGCCGGAGCTCAGGTCTGCGGCGTGCGGTGCGGGTCAGAACAGGCCGGGGACCACCTCCTGCGACTGCTCGGCGAAGGCCTCCTCGCTGGCCTCCAGGTAGCGGGCCCACGCGGCGCTGTCCCACACCTCGACGCGGTTTCCGGCGCCGATCACGGTGCAGTCGCGAGTCAGCCCGGAGTACTGGCGCAGCGGCGGCGGGATGGTGAGCCGGCCCTGGCGGTCCAGGGTTTCGTCGTGGGCACCGGCGAGGAACACCCTCATGTAGTCCCGGACCGCTTTGGACGACGTCGGCCCCTGCTGCATCTGGGTGGCCAGGCGCTCGAACTCGTCCACCGGGAACACGAAGAGGCAGCGCTCCTGCCCCTTGGTCACCACGAGACCGTCGGCGAGGCGGTCGCGGAACTTCGCCGGGAGGAAGAGCCGGCCCTTCTCGTCGAGCCGAGGGGTGTGGGTGCCGAGGAACACGGCTCGCCACCTCCCCTTGTCGACCCTGCGGCGCTGCACGGCGCCCGACGGCCCCGCGTCGCCCCACCGTACTCCACTTTCCTCCACTTCGGCAGGCGAACACTCCTCCAGAGAGTCGGTCCGCTCCCCCCGCCGCGCGGTCGAGCAATCTCGGGCGGCGCGGATCTTGTCCGTAACCGGTGGATTTGCCCGAGAGGCGGCGGCCCCGGCCGGCGCGGGCTCAGATATTCGGTCCTGCGGGGATCCGTTGGGGAAGTGGTGCGTTGTGGGGGAAGATTTCCGGGGAACCTCGGTATCACCACGGATCTGAGGCCATCCATGTGCTGACTGCGTGTTGACAAGCCGGCGGAGGACGCGTGACCAACGTGACGGACCAGACCGAGAGCGGACCGGGGGTGGCCGGGACGCGATCCGTCGCAGCTCCGAGCCCGTACCGCAGCACCCCCGAGGCCCTCGCCGAGGTCCGGCAGGTCGTGCGACGGATCACCGAGGCGATGACCTCTGTCATCGAGGGCAAGCCGGACGTCGTCCGGACCGCGATCACCGTGCTCCTGGCGGAGGGGCACCTCCTCATCGAGGACGTCCCCGGGGTTGGCAAGACGATGCTGGCCAAGTCGCTCGCGAAGTCGATCGACTGTACGGTCCGGCGGATCCAGTTCACACCGGACCTGCTGCCTAGCGACATCACCGGCGTCAGCGTCTTCAACCAGGACCTGCGCGACTTCGAGTTCCGGCCGGGCGCGATCTTCGCGAACGTCGTCGTCGGCGACGAGATCAACCGGGCGTCGCCCAAGACCCAGTCCGCGCTCCTAGAAAGCATGGAGGAGGGCCAGGTCACGGTTGACGGCCAGACCTACGAGCTCCACAGGCCGTTTATCGTCATGGCCACGCAGAACCCCATCGAGATGGAGGGCACGTACCCCCTTCCCGAGGCGCAGCGCGACCGGTTCATGGCCCGGATCTCGATCGGCTACCCGGCGCCGAGCGCCGAGGTCGCCATCCTCGACACGCACGGCGGCGCCTCTCCCCTGGCCGCCCTGCAGCCGACGACCGACGGCGCCACGGTCGCCCGGCTCATCGAGGTCGTGCGCGACGTCTACGCCAGCCCGGCGATCCGCCAGTACGCCGTCGACATCAGCGCGGCCACCCGCTCGAGCAGCGACCTCCGGCTCGGAGCGTCGCCCCGGGCCACGCTGCACCTGCTTCGCGCGTCACGCGCCGTAGCGGCGATCGAGGGTCGTGACCACGTCCTCCCCGACGACGTCCAGAGCATCATCGTCCCCGTCCTCGCCCACCGCCTGATCCTCAGCGGCGAGGCGCAGTTGGCCCGCCGCACGGCCGAGGACATCCTCGGCGAGATCCTCCGCCGCGTCCCCGTGGCGCCGTTCAATCGCTGACCTCGGCATGGCTCGCCTTCGGGACGTTCTCACCCCACGGGGTCGCGCGTTCGTCGCGTCGGGCGCGACGCTGGCCGCCGCCGGGTGGGGTCTGGGGTTCCCCGACATCAGCCGGGTCGGCGTTCTGCTGTTGGTCCTGCCGCTCGTCACCGGCCTGATCGCCCGCCGGCAGCGCGCGGTGCTGCGTGTGGAGCGGCATACCTCTCCTTCGCGCGTGTCCGTCGACGAGCGCGCCATCGTCACCGTCGTCATGTCCAACGTGGGCACCCGCCGGACGCCACTACTGCTGGCGGAGGAGCGCCTCAACCTCGCCCTCGGCGACCGCCCGCGGTTCCTCCTGGGCCAGCTCGCGCCCGGCGACGTGCGGCAGGTCGAGTATGCGGTGCGCTCGCACCTGCGCGGCCGCCACCCGCTCGGTCCGCTCAGCGTCGTCCTGCGCGACCCGTTCGGACTGACGAACCGCTTCGCCGAGGTCGGCGCGACCGGAAATATCGTCGTCCTGCCGCGCATCTTCGCGCTTGCGGGCGGTCGCCCGCCCGGGAACGGCGTCGGGGCGGAGGGCGAGATCCCGTTCATGGTCGCGCTGCACGGGGAGGACGACCAGTCCATCCGCGAGTACCGGGACGGCGACGACCTGCGCCGGATCCACTGGCCCGCCACGGCGCGCACGGGGGACCTCATGGTCCGCCAGGAGGACCGACCCGCCCGGCGCCGCGCGATGATCCTGCTCGACCCACGGGCCAGTGCCCATCAGGGCCACGGCGCCTCCAGCTCCTTCGAGTGGGCGGTCTCCGCCGCCGCCTCGATCATCACGCACCTCGCCGGTCTCGGGTATGCGACTCACCTGGTCTCCTCGGAGACGGTGCACGACGGCCAGGCCGCCATGACGACCGACGCCGACCATGCCCTCGACGTGCTCGCGGAGGTCGGCACCGGCCCCGACGTCGAGCTCACCGAGCTGGTGCGGGCCGCGCATCCCGTCACGGCGTCCGGTGGACTGGTTGTGGCGATCCTCGCCGACCAGGACGAGGAGGCCCTCCGGCAGGTGGCCTCCCTGCGCCAGCCGGGTGGCAGCGGTCTCGCCGTCGTCCTCGACACGCCGACCTTCGCGGACGCGGCCCGAGGCGGCTCGCATACCTCTCGCTCCGTCCGCCATGGCGCATCCAACAACGGGTCCAATGGCGCGTCCACGGCTGGGTCACTGCGCACTCCAGGCCTGGCCGCGACCGCCTACGCCGAGCTGCTGCACACGGCTGGATGGTCGGTCGCGGTCGCCGGCCAGGGGGACCACGTACCGGAGGTGTGGTCGGCCCTGACGACACGGGGGGTGCTGGTCGGATGATCTCCCGGGCCGTCGACGCGCTCGTCGCCGCCCTGGCCACCATCGCGGCGGTCATCGGTCTCACGACGCTGACCGAGAACGCCACCTGGCTGGGCCGGGCCGTCTGGATCTGCCTCGCGGTGGCCGCCGCCGGCCTGGTCATGCGCCAGCTGACGTCCGTCCGGGTCCTCGTCCTCCTGGGGCAGCTAATCATCACGACCTGGGTCCTGGTGGCCATGTTCGCGGCTGACCGGCTCTGGTACGGCCTTCCCGGTCCGGACGCGTGGGAGCGGATCGGCCAGCTGGTCAACGAGTGCGTCGCCGTCATGCAACGGTATGCCGCCCCGATCCCCGCCACGGAGGGCGTCCAGCTGGTCTTCGTCGCCGGAGTCGCCGGCTTGGCGATCCTCGTCGACTTCCTCGCCGTCACCGAGGAGGCTCCGGGCGTCGCGGGGCTGCCGCTGCTCGCCGCCTTCCTCACCGCGGCGGCCAACGGCGGGTCGTCGCTCTCGCCGTGGTACTTCGTCGTCGCAGCGGTGATGTGGCTCGTCCTGGTCGCCCGGCAGGGTCGCGGTCGCGTCCAGCGCTGGTCGACCACCGTTGCCAGCCTGCGGACGCCGAGTTCCGAGGTCGAGGTCGAGAGCCAGGTCATGTGGGGCTACGGCAACGTGGCGCGCCAGCTCGGCGTCGCGGCGATCATCGCTGCGGTGGTGCTTCCGGCGGTCGTCCCCCACCTGCCGACGCGGTACATCCTCGACGGGCTCGGTCGGGGCGACAACAGCGTCGGACGTGGTGGACGGGTCGGCTTCAACTCGACCGTCGATCTCACGCGCAGCCTGCAAAGCGGTGACGACAACATCGCCGTGACGTACCGGACCTCAGCGCCGTCTCCACCACCGTTGCGCATCCTCGTCTCGTCCACCTACGTCGGTGGCGTGTGGCCGGCTCGCCCCGTGAACGCCCCGACGCAGCAGCTCACCCAGGCGACCGTGATCTCGTCGCAGGTCCCCGTCGCCGACCGCCAGCTCCAGGTCGAGTCCAACTACGTGAGCTCGCCGCACATCGCGTCGGTCTCGCCGGTCGTCTCGGTCGACTTCGGTGGGGAGAGCTGGTACGCCGACGCTTCCACCGGAGACCTGTATGCCTCCGACCGCCCGGAGTCGTACTCGGTCACCTACCGGGAGGTCGGCGTCACACCGGAACAGCTGCAGGCAGGGATCTCCGGTGCGCCCTCCGGTCGAGGCAACCCCGAGGTCCAGGCGTCGACGACCGTCGATGCGAGCATCGCCGCCCAGCTGGACGCCGTGACCGACCAGGTCACCGCGGGAACCACCTCGACGTACGCCGCGGCCACGGCGATCCAGAAGTGGCTTAGGTCCGACGGCGGTTTCTCTTACAACCTCCAGCTGCCGGAGTCCGTGCTCGACGAGAACGGCCAGCAGATCACCGACCCGATCCTGCGGTTCCTGAAGTCCAAGGTCGGGTACTGCGTGCAGTTCGCCACGACGATGGTGATGATGGCCCGGGC
>JBKPQA010000237.1:0-5030 GCA_046733835.1 Actinomycetota bacterium | reverse complement strand
TGCAGGTTGTACTCCGGCCACACCGCGGCGGACTCGATGCCTCGGTCCCACAGGTCGGGCCGCTCCGCGGCCGTGTGCATCGTCAACGACATGCCGCCATCATCCTCACCACGCCCAGCGCTTGAGCGGATGTCAGAGCAGGTACCAGGAGAGCGCCGGCTGCAAGAGCGCCGCCGGAAATGGCCCGACTGCGGCTGTATACCGCCGTCTCTCCGCTGCTAGGCCTAAGAGATCCTCGGACCAGCGCAAGGTGATCGCCAACTTGCAGTGGTACCTGTGGGCCGAGAAGCATGTCGGACAGGCCCTTTCTGGGCGGAAGGCCGCCCTTGAGGCGACAGGACAGCGTGCCGGGTTTGGCTATGTAGAGACGCGTCCTCTGCACCGGAAACGATCAGCAGCTGGCCGAAGCATCAGCCAGCGGGTTGCTCATTGGTCAGATGCAGCAGCCAATCGTTGCCGGTATGGATGAGGGCGTAGCGCCGCGAACCCTCGCGGCCGTGCAAGAGAAAGACGATCCGCCGGTCGTCCCGGGACTCCTCCTCCCACCAGCCCGTGTCGGCGACGAACTTCGTCTCGTCCGCGTAGTCGACGTGGTCGAGGTCGTGGTCGGCAACGGCGATGGCCAGCCGGTTCTGCCGCGGCGTGGTCGGAAGGCCACGGGGGACGGCCCAAGACCGCAGCACGCCTCGCTCCTCAAGCCGCAGGTCGAAGTGCGGCCGCGGTTTCCGGTGGTCGTGCAACACGAACACTGGACGGCGGCGTCGAGGCACCGAGACTCAGCTTGGCGGTGTGTAGCGGCCGTCGACCGCCGTCCATCCGCCGTCGACGACGATCTGTGCGCCGGTGACGTACGACGACGCGTCCGAGGCGAGGAAGACGATGGCGCCGGCGAGCTCGTCTGGTGTAGCCCACCGGCCGAAGGCGTTCTTCTGTGCATAGGCGTCGGCCCAACCCTGGTTCGCCATGATCTGTCCGGTGAGTGGGGTCCGGACGACGCCGGGAGCAATCGTGTTGGCCCGGACGCCACTCGGGCCGAGCTCCGCCGCCAGGGTGCGGAACATCTGCAGCAGACCGGCCTTCGTCGCCGCATACATGCTCTGACCCGGCTCGACCGTCACCGACCGGATGGAGCCGAGTCCGATGATGCTGCCCCGACCCCGCTCCACCATGCCCGGTGCGAACGCGCGGAGGGTCGTGAACGCGGCGCGCAGGTTGAGCCCGATCACCAGGTCGAACTCCTCGGTGGAGTAGTCGAGCACGCGCTTGCGCACATTTCGCCCGGCGCTGTAGACGAGGACGTCTACGTCCCCAACGTCCGACACGGCACGGTTCACCGCGTCCTCGTCCAGGACGTCGAGCTCGTATGCCTCCAGGGTCCCGTTTCCGGCACCCAGCGCCGCCGTCTCGTCCGCCGCCTCCCGGTTCATGTCGGCCACCACCACGCGAGCACCGTTGGCCGCCAACGCCAGCGCGCCCTCGCGGCCGATTCCGCTGCCACCGCCCACAACCACGGCGGTCCGCCCGTCCAGGCGGAAGAGCCGGCTGTAGTCGGGCCGCGGCGTGCCCGGGGCAGTTTCGGTCATCGAGGTCTCCTTCGGTGGATGGGCGGTCAGGCGTTCTCGAGTGAGGCAAGCTCCGTCGCGGCCAGATGGGCGGTGGTCTCACCCGACAAAGCGCGTTCCATGGTCGGCACGGCCGCGAGGAGCCGCCGGGTATACGGGTGCTGAGGGTTGCGCCAGAGCTGCTCGACCGGGCCGATCTCGACGATCTCGCCTGCGCTCATCACGGCGACCCGGTCGCACAGGTGCCGCACAACGGACAGGTCGTGCGACACGAACACCAACGTCAGCTGCAGCTCGTCGACAAGGTCGCTGATGAGGTTCAGCACCTGCGCCCGCACCGACACATCGAGAGCGCTGACCGGCTCATCTGCGAGGAGAATGTCCGGGGCGGGCGCGAGGGCCCGGGCGATCGAGATGCGCTGTCGTTGCCCGCCCGAGAACTGGTGAGGGTAGCGGTGGAGTGCCGTCTCCGGCAGGCCAACACTGTTCAACAACTCGGCCACGCGGGCTCGGGGTGCCCGGTCGCCTTGCGCGACAAGGGGTTCGGCCACGATGTCCCGGACACGCATCCGGGGATCGAGCGAGCTCATCGGGTCCTGGAAGACCATCTGTAGCTGGTCGCGAAGGAACCGCAGCCGCCGCTCGGCCAGGGGCGCGATGTCGGTGCCCTCGACGACGATACGGCCCGCCGTCGGCCGGTCCAGACCGGCCAGCAGGCGTAGCAGCGTGGACTTGCCGCATCCGGACTCGCCGACGATCCCGAACCGCTCCCCCGCCAGGACCTCGAAGCTCACCCCCTTGAGGGCATGCACAACCTGGCCTGGACGGGTCAGCGAGGTCCGGGGCCGCTGGTAGTCGCGAACCAAGTCCTCCACGACGATCACGGGCTTGCCTGGCGATGCCGGACGGTCCTGCGGATACCGCTGCGGGACAACGCTGTCCGTAGGGGGCCGGTCCGACGGCGGGTCCGGTCCCGCGTCGGCGGGGTGATAGCACGCATACCCCTGAGCCGGCGAGCCGACCCACGGGGGCAGCGTGGCGCACGCGTCGGTGGCGAACGGGCACCGGTTCCTAAACACGCAGCCCGCGGGGAACCCTCCCGCCGCGGGCACCGACCCCGGAATCGTGCGTAGTTGGCGCCGAGCCCCGCTGGTGAGGTCGGATGCCGCGATCAACCCCTCGGTGTAGCGGTGCCGCGGGCGCCGGAAAACCTCCTCCACCGGCCCGGCTTCGACGATCCGCCCGCCGTACATGACGAGGACCCGCTCGCAGGCGGTGGCCACGACGGACAGGTCGTGAGTAATGAGCAGCAGGGCCGCGTCACGCGACTCGACGCCCCGGACGATGAGGTCGAGCACCAGGGCCTGGACCGTCACGTCGAGTGCCGTGGTCGGCTCGTCGCAGACCAGCAGCGCCGGGTCGTTCGCGAGGGCAATGGCGAGGACGACCCGCTGCCGCTGCCCGCCGGACAGCTGGTGCGGATAGGCGCGGGCGGTGTCGACCGGGTCGGGCAGCCGGACTTGCTCCAGCAGGTCGACCGCCCGGCGGCGCGCGGCCCCCCGATCGGTCTCGGTTCGATGGATCAGCAGGGACTCGGCGACCTGGTCGCCCACCCGCATCGTGGGGTTGAGAGCGGTCATCGGCTCCTGGAAGACCATCGCGACGTCGCGGCCGCGCACGCGGGAAAGGGCGTGGTCACTCGCGCCGACGACCTCGAGGTCCGATCCCGGCAGCCGGACCGACCCGCTCTGGACGAGGTCCTCGGGGAGCAGACCCATCAGCGATAGCCCGGTGAGTGACTTTCCGGACCCCGACTCACCGATGAGGCCGACCCGTTCACCACGGCCGATCGAGAACGACACGTCCGTAACAAGATCGGTGTTGCCTACGCGCACACCCAGATCGCGGACGTCGAGAACGACTTCGTCCAGGTCGCGAATGGGCAGGGCGCTCATCGGCGATCTTCCAGACGAGGGTCGAGGTAGTCACGTAGGCCGTCACCGAGGAGGTTGAACCCCAGCACCGCAATCGCGATGGCGATGCCAGGGATGATGCACAGCCGCGGCGCGATGAACAGCAGCTCCTGCGACTCCTGGAGCATCCGTCCCCAGGAGGGGGTCGGGGCCGGCGTCCCGAGACCAAGGAAGGACAGGGCGGCCTCGGCCAGCACGGCGATGGCGAACGACACGGAGGCTTGGACGATGATCAGGCTGCCGACGTTGGGCAGCACGTGCCGCACGCCGATCGCCAACGGTCGCCGCCCGGCCGCCCGCGCGGCCAGCACGTACTCCGACCGCATCACCTGCAGCGACCCGGACCGCACCAACCGCACAAAGCTGGGCACCGTCGCGATCCCGATGGCCACCATGGCCACGAGCGTCGAGCCTCCATAGATCGCACTGAACATGATCGCGAGGAGCAGGGCCGGGAAGGCGAGCAGCAGGTCGTTGCCGCGCATCAGCACTTCTCCGGTCCACCGCGACGCCATCGCCGCGACAATCCCCAGCGGAACGCCGATGACGGCGGCCACTCCGACCGCGACCACACCGACGAACAGCGTCGTCCGCGCGCCCATGAGGATCTGGGAGAACACGTCCCGCCCGAACTTGTCGGTCCCCAGCCAGTGTCGGGAGGAGAACCCCTGCAGCCGGTCCGCCGCGTTGACGAAGGTGGGGTCCCAGGGCGTCCACACGTACGACACCAGGGCCATGAGGACGACGAGGCCGACGAGCACCGCGCCCACGACGAGGGTCGGGCCGAGAGGGCGGCGACGCATACCTCGGTATGCGCCTGGCCCAGGCTCAGAGCCCGGTGCCGGGCCTGTCTCGGGTAGGGCGCTCATCGGTGGCCGACCCGGAGCCGGGGGTCGATGAGGACGTAAAGGATCTCTACGAGGACGTTGACAAGCAGCACCGCGACGACGATGACCATGACGACGTCCTGAACCATCTTCAGGTCCCGCTGGGCGACCGAGTCGAGGAGCAGGCTGCCGAGCCCCGGGACGACGAACACCCGCTCGACGACGACAGCGCCGACCAGCAGTGTGGCCAGCTGGAGAGCCAGCACCGTCACGACCGGGATGGCGGCGTTGCGGAGCCCGTGCCGGCGCATAGCCGCCATCGGGGATAGCCCCTTGGCCCGAGCGGTCCGGAGGTAGTCCTCCTGTTGCACGTCTAGCACCGAGCTGCGGACGTACCGCGTCAGCACCGCGCCTTGGACCAGGCCGAGCGCCAACGCCGGCAGGATCAGCTGCTTGACGAACATCGTCGGGTCGACCGACGGCGGCGTCCAGCCGTTGGCCGGGAGCCAGCCAAGCTGGACGGCGAAGACGGTGATGAGGAGAATGCCGGCCAGGAAGGCCGGCACCGCCACGCCGATCTGGGACACCGCCGAGACGGCCAGGCCGGACGGCTTCCGGTGCCGCACCGCGGCGAGGACGCCGAGCGGGATCGCGATGACCGTGGCGAT
>JBKPQA010000236.1:0-9159 GCA_046733835.1 Actinomycetota bacterium | reverse complement strand
GCCTCGTGGACGGCGTAGCCGTGGCTCTCCAGCTCCTGACGCAGCAGCTGGCGAACCGGTTCGTGGTCGTCGACGACGAGGATGAGCGGGGGCCCGCTCCGGTGCTGGGCCGCCAGGCTGTCGCGAAGGTCGCGCAGCAGTGCCCGGGCGTCGACGACGGAGGGAGCGGCGAGGTCGGCCGATGGCGTGATGGGGAGAGGGAGCGTGAAGGCGAACGTCGTCCCACGACCCAGCTCGCTGTCGACCTCGAAGTGACCGCCGTGGTGCTCGACGATCTCCTTGCAGATCGGCAGGCCGAGCCCCGTTCCCTGTGGCTTGCCGGTGAGCGTGTCACCGACCTGCTTGAACCGGACGAACAGGTCCTCGCGGTCCGCCTCCGCGATCCCCGGACCGGTATCGGTCACGGCCACGACGACGTCCCCACCGCGGCGCCTCGTCGTGACGGTCACGGCGCCCGTGTCGGTGAACTTGCAGGCGTTGGAGAGCAGGTTGATGACCACCTGTTCGAGCCGGTGGCGATCGCCGTGAAGCACGGGAACATCGGGATCGAGCTCGAGGCGCAGCGGCAGGTGCTTCTCCTGGAAGAGTGGCTCGACGATGGCGCTCACCTGGCGCAGGAGGGCATCGACGTCGATCTCCTCGTCGCGCCAATCGACGCGTCCGGCCTCCATCTTCGCCAGGTCGAGCAGGTCGTTGATCAGGCCGGTCAGCCGCTCACCCTCGTCGGAGATGATCGCCAGGTTGCCGCGGACCTGCGTCATGGCGCGGCTGGTCGCCGGGTCGGGGTTGCTGACCGCGGGAAAGACCCGCTCGTCGAGGCGCTTGGCGATGATCTTGGTGAAACCGAGGATCGACGTGAGCGGCGTCCGCAGCTCGTGGGAGACGGTGGAGATGAAGTCGGTCTTCATCCGGTCGACCTCGCGTTCCACGGTGATGTCGCGGACCAGCACTACCGTCCCGCGCGAGACGTGGTCGGTCGGGTCGACGATGCCGCTCGCCACGGCGCGACCCAGGCGGCCCTCGGCAAGCGGGATCTCGCGAGTCGCGGCGCGCGTGGAGCCGATTCCCTCCAGCTCAGGAAGGACCAGCACGGCCGGTTGGTGGAGCAGGCCTCCCGACGGGCGGGCGAGCATCTCTTCCAGTCGCCGGTTGACGCGCACTACCCGCCCAGCGGGGTCGAGGACGATGAGCCCTTCGCCGAGGTTGTCGAGGATCGCCGCCAGCTGATGGCTGAGGCCGACGGCCTCGTCCCTCGCCACGGCGGTCTCCTGACGGGCCTGCTCCAGCTGGGCAGTTCGTTCGACGACCTTCCGCTCGAGGGACAGCTCGGACTCGTGCAGCTCGGCGTTGGCCTCCCGCAAGTCCTGGACAACCTCCGTGAGGCGGCCGGCGTGGGCATACAGGACCGTCAGCCCCAGGGCCAGGAATACGACCGACACGGAGAAGAAGACGATCTGCACGAGTACCGTCGGGAGCCCGGAGATGACGGGCACGATGGCTCGCATCGCGAGGAGGACGCCGGCTACAGCAGCGGCCGCCGTGACCACCGAGACAAGGAAAAGCGTGCGGCGCTGGGCGTACGGGATGGCGAAGAGCACCGGGAAGATCGTGAGGACCGCGAACGCGCCGAACAGCGACGGGACGAGGAGGGGCGCGACCACGAGCTGCAGCCAGAACGTCGCGCATACCGCGAGCACCGCGGCGTCGACCCGCCCGGAGCGGTAGAGCCGCAGCGACCAGGCCAGCAGGACCGCACAGAGGATGGCGGCGGCGAGCGCGGGCCAGGACAGCTGGGTTCCCAGCAGGAGGAACGCGACGTAAAGCACCAGGAACCCGGCCACCGCGGCGACCAGGTCGAGCAGGACGAACCGGCGGAACCGGCGGGCGGACTCGACCGGGTCGCCGACGGGGACCGTGGCGGGAGTCTCGGGAAACGGCACCGGCGGCCCCATGTCCCAGCCCCTTCGTCCCTGCGTGTCCTCGCTGGTCCTCGCGTCGAGCTCCTCGCCAGTCTAAGACTTGGCGTTTGGTGCATCCGTTCGTCGCGCGAGCAGGGAAGAGAGGGCACAGCGGCCTTAGGGGCACCGCCCCCCGTGCGTGGAGTGAAACACGTCGTCGGCCGACCACCCGCGAGGAGTTTTGTATGCGTATCGTCCGTTCTCTCGCCACCGTGGCCATTGCCGCGGGGGCCTCCGTCGGCGCCGCCCTGGCTGCGCCCCTCCCGGCCTCGGCGGCTGATACCGCCATGGTCTCGATCCTGCACGCCGTCCCGAACACCCCCGTGGACGTCTGCGCCAACGGCAAGGCCCTGCTGACCAACTTCCAGCCCGGCACCCTCACCGACCCGCAGAACCTGCCGGCCGGCAGCTACGACCTCAAGCTCACTGCCGCTGGCAGCGGTTGCGGTGCCGCCGGGGTGCTCGAGGCGAAGGGCGTCAATGTCCCCGCCGGCGCCAACATCACCGTCGTCGCCCACCTGTCCGGGAGCGGCTCGCCGCAGCTCACGCCGTACGTCAACGACGTCTCCGCGGTACCAGCGGGCAAGGCGCGTCTCACCGTCCGCCACGACGCGGCCGCGCCCGCCGTCGACGTCCGGGCTGGTGGCACACCGGTCGTCACCAACCTCACCAACCCGAACAGCAAGTCCTTGGTGACCAACGCCGGCACCGTCTCGGCCGACGTCGTGCTGGCGGGCACGGGCACCGTCGTCATCGGTCCGGCCGACGTCACCCTCAAGGAAGGCACCAGCACGATCGTGTACGCGTGGGGCAGCGCCAACGACAAGAACCTCAAGCTGGCCGTCCAGACCATTTCCGGTATGCACTCCTCGCCCGGTGGAGTGAACGCCGGTTCGGGTGGTCAGGCGTCGGAGAGCACTCCAGCGCTGGCGCCCGTCGGGCTGGTTGCGCTTGGTGGCGTTTCGGCCGGTGCGCTGGCGCTGGCGCTTCTGCGTCGGCGCGAGTCCAGCCGCGGACAGCGGACGTCCGCCTGACTCGGCTGACGTCTGACCGAGGATCGACGTGAGCAGTCCTTCGTGGGCCAGGGTGGCCGCCGTGCTGGCGGCCACCCTGGCCGGGGGCGCGCTTATGGCGGTTCTGATCGTGCCGCACGGCGAGATGCCGGCTGAGGCCGATGCATCCGGACTGGTCGCACCACCAGCGTCGGTGAGCGCGTCAGTGACGACTTCGCCGAGTGCACCGCCCACCACGTGGGCCTCGGCGTCGACCACGCCCGAACCGGCACTGCCCTCGTTACGCGCCTCGCCGGCCACCCAAGGCGCGGCCCCGGCTACCGCGGCCCCCACTCGGGTCGTCGTCGACCGGCTGGGCATCGACATGCCAGTCGAGCCGCAAGGAGTCCTCCCGGACGGCCAGATGGCCTTGCCCGCCGGACCCGACGTGGCGGGCTGGTACCGGTTCGGCAGCGCACCGGACGACGCCGAGGGAGCCACCGTCCTGGCGGCGCACGTCGACAGCAAGTCCGGCATCGGGCCCTTCATCCGGTTGAGGTCGGCCCGGGCCGGGGACCGGGTGGAGGTCTGGGTCGGCAGCCAGCGACACACATACCGGGTCACCCAGGTGGTCAGCGTCGACAAGATCCGGCTCGACGGTGACCGTCTCTTCGCCGTGTCCGGGCCACCGCATCTCCAGCTCGTCACGTGCACGGGGGAGTACGTGCCGGGATCTGGATACAGCCAGAATCTCGTGGTTACCGCGGAGCGGTGGTGAAATATCGTGAGCCACGTGACGGAGATCGAGCGAACCGACACGGAGACCACGCGGGGCGTCCTGGCGCTCGCGGAGGCCTTGGCGGGCGGGTCGCGCGAGGCGCTGTCCGAGTGTTACCGGCTGTGGGGACCGCTTGTCATGGGGATCGCGTCACGGTCCCTGGGAAGCCGCCAGGACGCGGAGGATGTGACGCAACAGGTCTTTGTCTCGGCGTGGCAGAGCCGCGGCACCCTCCGGCCGTCGGAGTCGGCCCTGCCGGCCTGGCTCATCGGCATTGCCCGCCGCCGCGTGGCCGACGAGTACGCGCGCCGGGCCCGAGCCAGGCGAAACTCGCACGCCGTCGCCGCCAACACGGCGCCCGGCGCCCACGTCGAAGGCACTGACTCGGTCGACCGCCTCGTCGACCGCGTGCTGCTCCGGGAGGCCGTCGACCAACTCTCTGAGCCACGACGCACGGTCATGCACCTGGCCTACCTCGAGGACCGCACCCAGGAGGACATCGCCAAGCAGCTCGACCTGCCGCTCGGGACGGTCAAGAGCCATATGCGGCGTGCGCTGCTGCAGCTGCGTCGAGACCTGGTCCAGGCCCGGGAAGGGGCCCACCGATGACTCACCTGACGGACGAGGTGCTGGCCGCTCTCGCCCTCGGTGACTCCGAGGTCGACGCCGCGGACCGGGAGCACGCAGCGACGTGCCCCGTGTGCTCCGAGGAGGTGAACGAGCTCGCGTCGGTGCACGGCGTGCTCCGCGAGGAGGTCGGTATGCGAGCCTCGCACCGCGTCGACCCGGGGCCAGAGGTCTGGCAACGGGTTCTCGCCGCAACCTTTGACGACGTACCGGCGCCGGTCGAGGAGTCCACGGCAGCGGACGGGCTGCTGGTAGAAGGACCCGCGGAGCCGGCGTCCTCAGCCTCGGCAGAATCTTCAGGGTCCTCGGCACGCCCAACTCCGTCGGAGCGGGGGGCCGTGTCGTCCCGGCAGTCGGAGCCACCGCCGGTGTCGTCCCTCGCGGCGCGCCGCGCCGGGCGTCAGCGCCAGCGGTCCTGGTGGCTCGTAGGCGTGGCTGCTGCCTCCCTGCTCGTCGGCGCCCTTGTCGGTCGGGCCGTGTGGGCGCCGGGGGAGACCACCCAGCCGGTGGTCGCTACCGTCCCGCTGAAGACGCTCGACGCCAGCAAGCAGGAGGAGGGCACCGCCAAGCTCCTCGGCAACCAGGGCAGTCAGGGCCAGGAGCTGCGGGTCGACACGCAGCCCATGTCGCCCGGGTCGGGGTACGTGGAGGTGTGGCTTCTCAACAGGGACGGCACGCGGATGGTGTCGCTCGGCGTGCTGTCGGGGACAGAGGCAACCTTCCCCGTCCCGCCCGACGCCATCGCGCAGGGCTACACCATCGTGGACCTGTCCCGCGAGCAGTACGACGACCGGCCGCAGCACAGTGGCGACAGCATCATGCGGGGGACCCTGCCGGTCTGAGCCGGAAGACGCGGCGGCATTCACACCAAGGGCGCCGGTCATATACCGGAGTCGGTCGTGCAGCAGCTGATCAGGCATCCGACCCAGGCATCCGACTCAGGCATAGGACCCAGGTACATGACCCGGTCCCAACTCAGGTGGGCGCTCAGTCCGGCGTGGCCTCGCGCAGCGCCCGGAGCACCCGGGCGTCGATGCCGTCGGGCGTCAGCCGCATCTCGTAGTTCTCCACCCCAGCCCACGTCTCCAGTGCATCGGCGACGTCCCCCGTGTGCCCGAGCCGCGCCAGTCGCCGGGACACCTCGTCGGCGAGCTGGCCAGTGAGCGGCTGGACGTCCTCCGGCGGGCCGAAGTACAGGTCGTTGAGGTCGAGGAGCCGGGCCAGCTCCTCGGCCGCCCCGGGGTGGTCGTCGACGCGCAGGTCAACCCGGACCCCGCTCCCGTCGTAACCCTCACCCGGAGCCACGACATAAAGGGCTGCGCCCTGCCGGCCCCTGGAGTCGCCGCCCGCCGCGTCCCCAGCGAGCAGCGCCGCCAGCAGCCGCCGTTCCAACGGGGAGCCGGCGGTGTCGAACCAGGCGCGCTCCATGTCCTCTACCACGTGCTCGCCGACGAGGATGTTGCCCTGGATGGCATACCGCGCGTTGCCGCTGGCCCCCGACCGACCCCCGGCCCAGGCCATGCAAGCCGGTCCCGTGTAGGTGGCCTGGCTGTCCCGGGCCACGACGCCGAGCTGGCGGTGCTCGCGGCCCTCGTCCTCACTCGTCACGCGGTCGACGGCAGCCGGGGCGTCGAAGCCCTCCTCGAGGAGGCGCAGGACGTCGGCGCGGTAGGACCACCGCGCCGTCGCCTGCGTCGCGACTGCGCCGAGGATCCGCCTCTCGCTGCCGTTGGACGACAGTTGCGCGACGGGCACCACGGCTCCCACCGACAGGAACTTGCTCGCCACAGCCACCCCGGCTGCGGTGCCGTCGGTTGCGACGATGGAGAACGTCATACTTCGGATGCTAAGCGGGTGGGACGACACCGCCAGTCGGGGCCCGGGGGGCGGGCGCCCCGGACCCCGAACCGCGGACGCTCGACGCACACCTAGAATCGACCGGTGATCGCGAGCCCGGACAGCGCGCTTCTCCACGCCGAGCTGGAGTTGTCCGCGGCGTCCCTGGTCGCCGGCCAGCAGCCGCACTGGCCGGACGCCGACGCGCTCCGCACCGCGGTCGAGACGCTCGCCGCATACCCTCCGCTCGTCTTCGCCGGCGAGTGCGACGACCTGCGGGACCGGCTCGCTGCCGCCGCCCGTGGCGAGGCGTTCGTTCTCCAGGGCGGCGACTGCGCGGAGACGTTCGCCGCGGCGACGGCCGACAACATCCGGGACCGGATCAAGACCATCCTCCAGATGGCTGCGGTCCTGACCTACGGCGCGTCCGTCCCCGTGGTGAAGATCGGCCGGATGGCGGGGCAGTATGCGAAGCCCCGCAGCACCGGCATTGAGGTGCGCGAGGGCGTGGAGCTGCCCGCATACCGAGGCGACATGGTCAACGACTTCGCCTTCACCGAGGACGCCCGCACCCCCGACCCGAACCGGCTCGTCCGCGCCTACCACGCGTCGTCGGCCACGTTGAACCTCGTCCGCGCGTTCACCATGGGCGGCTTCGCCGATCTACGCCACGTCCACGACTGGAACCGGGGGTTCGTCGCCAACGCCGCCAACCAGAAGTACGACCGGCTGGCGCACGACATCGACATGGCGATGAAGTTCATGGCGGCGTGCGGTGCCGACTTCGACGCGATGCGAACCGTCGAGTTCTTCGCGGCGCACGAGGCGCTGATCCTCGACTACGAGCGACCCATGACCCGGATCGACTCGCGAACCGGCCTGGCCTACGACACCTCCGCGCACTTCGTTTGGGTGGGGGAGAGGACCCGTGATCTCGACGGGGCGCACGTCGACTTCGTCTCGCGGATCCAGAATCCGGTCGGGGTCAAGGTGTCGGCCAACGCGGAACCCGACCAGCTGCTGAAGCTTCTCGACAAGATCGACCCGGACCGGGTTCCCGGACGGGTCAGCTTCATCACCCGGATGGGCGCTCGCTCGGTGCGCGACGCGCTGCCGCCCATCGTCGAGCGGATGAGCGAGTCGGGGGCTCAGGTCACGTGGATCTGCGATCCCATGCACGGCAACACCTTCTCGTCGACGACCGGGTTCAAGACCCGGCACTTCGACGACGTCGTCGACGAGGTCCACGGGTTCTTCGACGTGCACCGGGGCCTGGGAACCGTTCCCGGCGGCATCCACGTCGAGCTCACGGGCAACGACGTGACGGAGTGCCTGGGCGGGTCGGAGAAGATCCTCGACGCCGACCTGGAGAAGCGGTACGAGTCGTTGTGCGACCCGCGCCTCAACCACCAGCAGAGCCTCGAGCTGGCCTTCCTCGTAGCGGAGATGCTGTCGCAATGAGGCCCGCGTGAGCTCCACTGTGGTCGCCGACCTGCTCTCCGACACCCTCACGCGTCCCACCGACGATATGCGGGCCGCCATGGCCGCCGCTGAGGTCGGGGACGACGTATTCGGCGAGGACCCGACGGTCAACGCGCTGGAGGAGGAGGTCGCCGATCTCCTCGGTCACGAGGCCGGCCTGTTCACCCCCACCGGCTCGATGGCTAACCAGCTCGGGCTGCGGCTGTCCGTCGCGCCGGGACAGGAGCTGGTCTGCGACTCGCTGGCCCACGTGGTGCGGGCGGAGCTCGGCGCGGCGGCGGTCTTCTCCGGGATCTCGTCGCGCACTTGGGTGGCACCCCGAGGGCTGCTGTCGGCCGCGGACCCGCTCGGTCTCATGATCACCGGCGCGGGCGCATACCAGGTCAACACCGCCCTCGTCGTCGTCGAGAACACGCACAACTTCGGCGGCGGCACCGTCCAGCCGATCGACGAGATCCGGTTGCTGCGCAAGGGCTGTGCCGAGAGAGGCGTGCGCATGCACCTCGACGGAGCCCGGCTGTGGAACGCCCACGTGGCCTCGGGTGTGGCGCTGGCGGACTACGGGCGCGAGTTCGACACCGTCTCGGTATGCCTCAGCAAAGGTCTCGGGGCGCCGGTGGGTTCGGTGTTGGTCGGGTCCGCGTCGGAGATGGCGGAGGCACGGGTTTGGCGGAAGCGGTACGGCGGCGGAATGCGCCAGGTCGGCATCCTCGCGGCGGCCGGCCGGTATGCGTTGGCGCACCACGTCGAGCGGCTCGCCGACGACCACGCGCGGGCCCGGCGGGCCGCGGCGGCGTTCGCATCGGCGCTGCCCGGATGCCTGGACCCCGAGCTGGTGGAGACGAACATCCTGGTCCTGGATGTGTCCGGTGCGGGCTGGACCGGAGCGGCGTTCGCGGCCGCCGCCCTGGAGCAGGGGGTGCGGCTCTACGCGGTCGGACCGGGTGCCGTGCGGCTGGTCTGGCACCTGGACGTGTCGGACGAGGCAACCGACGCGGCCATCTCCGTGGTGACGGGGCTGCTGCGGTCCGGTCCGGCGTGACCCCTCGCGCCTCGCGTCCCGCGCGGGAGCGCGACGTCCATGAGATCGCGATCTCGATGCCTCACGTCACGTCATGGGAGGACGGCAGAAAGGTCGCCTACCAGGTGGGCGGGAAGTCGTTCGTGTTCTTCCGCAACCCTCGGCCAGACGCCGTCGACCCAGAGACCGGCGAGCGGATGGACGACGTCATCGTGTTCTGGGTCCCCGATGCGGCCGACAAGGAGGCGCTGGTCCAGGACCCCGACCTGCCCTTCTTCACGACGCCGCACTTCGACGGCCACCCGTCCGTCCTGGTGCGGGCGTCGGAGCTGCACCGGGTCTCGGTCGCCGAGCTGCGCGAGGTGATCCAGGACGCCTGGCTGTCGCGCGCTTCGGCGCGACGGGCGCAGGCCTGGCTGGAGGGGTCTTCCTCGCGCTAGCCCGCCGACATATCGCGGATGACCA
>JBKPQA010000235.1:0-11683 GCA_046733835.1 Actinomycetota bacterium | reverse complement strand
GCGTCGAGGTCCTCCATGGACCCGATCGTCGGGTGGTGGTACGGGTGGCCCTCGGGGAAGACGGTGGCGTAGACGTCGACCAGCGCGTTGCCGTAGGGCACGTTGTCGTAGCGCTGCCGCTTCTCCTCCTTGACGACGTCGCGCTGGTTGTCGAGGTTCTCCTGGGTGACGGCGTCCAGCAGGTGGCCGTGTCGGTCGGCCTCCAGCCAGAGGGCAAGCTCCAGGGCGCCCTTGGGAATGGTTTCGAAGTAGTTCGTCCGGTCGAACCACGTCGTCGCGTTGAGTCGGCCACCCTCGGCCATGAGGGCGCTGAAGTGCTCTCCGCTCTTGACGTTGCGGGATCCCTGGAACATCAGGTGCTCGAAGAGGTGCGCGAAGCCCGTACGACCGGCCGGCTCGTGGCGCGACCCCACTCCGACCCAGAGGTTCACGGTGACCGTCGGAACCGTGTGGTCCTCGGAGACGACCACTCGCAGGCCGTTGGCCAGCGTGCGCTCGAGGATCGGGTATGCGATGTCAGCCACGGGCCGACCATACGCGACGACACGCTCCCGCCACTCCTGCCTTCCAACCCGGAGCATTACCAACTTTGGGCGCTCTCAGTGGCGCGCAAACTCGGTACTACGCCGGGTCGGAAGCGGAAACGCGCAGGTATGGCGTCAGGGCAGGTGGGGTTGATGTGCGTCGCCGAGACGCTCGATCGCCTCCCGTGCGAACACCTGCTGCTCGGTGATGGCGCGCTCCGAGCGGCCCCGGCCGAGGAACGAGATGAACCAGTGCAGCAGTGTCGTCAGCCGGGACTTGAACCCGATCAGGTACCAGAGGTGGATCACCAGCCAGAGCATCCACGCGACGAACCCGCCGAACCGGAGGCGCCCCACGCTGGCTACCGCGGAGAACCGCGAGATGGTCGCCATGGACCCCTTGTCGAAGTAGTGGAACGCGGGGTCGGTCGGCTTGCCGGCGAGTCGCTTCTTGATCTGCTTCGCCGCGAACTTGCCGCCTTGGATGGCGACCTGGGCCACACCCGGCAGGTTGTCGAGCGCGATCATGTCGCCGATCACGAACACCTCGGGGTGACCGGGCAAGGTGAGGTCCGGGTTGACCTTGACCCGTCCCGCGCGGTCGGTTTCGACACCCGCCTGACGGGCGACGGTACGGCCAAGCGGGCTGGCCTGGACGCCGGCCGCCCAGACCTTGGTTACCGCTTCGATGCGCCGGACGTGGCCGGCTGGGTCGTCGACGTCCTGGACCTCGATGCCGGTGGCGTCCACGCCGACGACCTTGGCGCCGAGCTGCACGCCGACGCCCATCTTGGTCAACCGTCGGAGGGCGATCTCGCCAAGCCGGTCGCCGAAGGACGGCAACACCTGAGGCGCCGCGTCGAGGAGCGTCACCTGCGCCATCGCCGGGTCGATGTGCCGGAAGTCACGCTTGAGGGTGCGCCTCGACAGCTCGGCGATCTGCCCGGCCATCTCCACACCGGTCGGCCCCGCGCCCACGACGACGAAGGACGTCAGCCGCGCGACCTCCTGCTTGTCGCCGCGGATGGCCGCCAATTCCGCTTGTTCGAAGCTGCCGAGGATCAGGCCCCGCAGCTCGAGGGCGTCGTCGATGTCCTTCATGCCCGGCGCGTACCGGGCGAACTGGTCGTTGCCGAAGTACGACTGGCCGGAGCCGGCCGCGAGGATCAGGGTGTCGTAGGTCGTGACGGCGGTCCGGCCGAGGCTGTCTGAGGTCACCGTTCGGTCGGCGAGATCGATGTCCGTCACATCACCGAGGATCGTCGTGATGTTGCGCTGGTTGCGGAGGATCTCGCGCGTCGCCGGAGCGATCTCGCCCTCAGAGAGAATGCCGGTCGCCACTTGGTAGAGCAGCGGCTGGAACAGGTGGCTGGTCGTGCGGGCGATCAGCGTGATGTCGACATCCGCGCGTTTGAGGGAGCGCGCGGCGAAGAGCCCGCCGAAGCCGGACCCGACGATCACGACCCGATGCCGGTTCGTCTCAGTCTGGGTCGGTACGGTCTGCGGCACAGCGCTCACATACGCGGCAACTCGGGTGACATACCGGTCATTCCGTGCTGGTATGCGACCTCCGTCACCGTCTCTTTCGCACCGCTTCTAGCCCAGCGTCAGCCCTTCTCGCAGCCGATTCCGTCGCCGTCGCTGTCGAGGCCGTAGATGTCCCTGCCGACGACGCGGACGGGGCCCACGACGTATTCCGGGCCGTTCCCGCTGCCGCTCGAGCAGTCGACGTCGCTCGCGATCGGGACGCACGCGCCGGTGTAGTTGGGGTCGCACTTGCCGGTGCCTGCGGCGCTCGTGGTTGGTGCCGGCTTGGGGGTCGACGTCGGTGCTGCCGCTGGCGCCCTGGTGCCGACGGCGGTCACCTCGGTCACGGGTTGCCGGGTCACCTCCTCGCCGGAGACGGTCCGGCTGACCTCCACCCAACGCTTGGTTCGAACCAACCAGGTGACCGTCTTGCTCCCGTCCCGGCCGGCGGTGCGAACGACCGTCGTCCCCTTCGCGAGCGCCCCATCGTCGACCGTCCGCTTGGTGAACGGGATGGCCACGACCTCCGTGACGGTCGTGGTGATCTCGGCCTCGGTCGTCGACGTTGGCATGGGCGTAGTCGTAGTCGATGCACTCGGCGATGTGGTGGTGGTTGCGGAGGTGGCGGTCGCGACGGCGACCGGAGCCGCTGACACGGGGTCGGCAATCGACGACGTCTGAACTGCCGCGCCGAACATCAGGGCCAATCCAAGTGTCGCGATCCCGGCGCTGGCCGTCACGAGTGTGAAGCGTCTGGGCGACCGGTCCGCCCTGCTACGGACCGGTCTATGAACGAGCCTGGCGCGGCCAGGCTTACGGCGTAGCGCAAACCCGGGCAATCCAGAGCCAAACCAACCGAACGGCCAAGGGCGACAAGTCGGACGGCCCATCGACGAGATCGTGGGCAGGTGGATGACCCCTGACGTCCCAATGCACCGCGATCCTCGGCCGGGGGTCTCCGGGCCAACCCCCAGCCGGTGAACCGCTCACGTGATCGCGGCTGAGGCACGACAGAGGGCCCGGACGCGATCGTCCGGGCCCTCTGTGGCGTGGTAGCGGGGGCAGGATTTGAACCTGCGACCTCCGGGTTATGAGCCCGGCGAGCTACCGAGCTGCTCCACCCCGCGTCGGTAGACCTCCACTGTATCCGGCGCCCCTCGGGGAGCCAAATCCCGAGTCCCTGGTCGGGGCCATAAGGCACGGGTTCCGAACTTGACAGCCAGCCATTCGTGCGTAGAGTTGAGTGCAGTTCACTCAATAAGCCTGAGTGGGCGCCTTGAACCCTCATAACCCCGGAGGCCGACATGACCACAACCCCCTTCGACCCCTTCCGTCAGATGGACCGGCTGTTCGGCGACTCGCTGCGCGGCCCCGGCTCCTCGGTGATGCCGATGGACCTCTACCGCAACGGCGAGACGTTCGTCGCCCGGATCGACCTCCCAGGCGTGGACCCGTCGAGCATCGACATCGACGTCGAGGACCGCACCCTGACGGTCCGCGCCCAGCGGCCGTCGGAGTCGGTCGACGGCGCCAAGTGGCTCTCGCGGGAGCGCACCACCGGCACCTTCGCCCGCCAGCTGTCGCTCGGGAGCGGCCTGGCGCTCGACCGGATCGAGGCCGACTACCGTGACGGCGTCCTCACGCTCACCATCCCGGTCGCCGAGGAGGCCAAGCCGCGCAAGATCAGCGTCTCTCACCGCGGGCAGCCGCAGGCGGTGGAGAGCTCCGCCAGCTGACCGGTCGACGCATATCGAAGTCGACGCATACCGAAGTCGACGGACACCGAAAGGGCCCGGCCAATCTCGGCCGGGCCCCTTCTCTACTCGTGGTTGGTTCGGCAGCCGGTCCGTCAGCCGGACGCCGGAGTCGTGGCGGTATTCGTCGGCGTCGCCCCAGGAGTGAGCGTCGCGGTCCCGGTCGGTGCGGCCGCCGCGGCCGCCGCGATCGCCGCCTTGAGCCGGGTCTGCGCTTCGCCGTACTTGGCGAAGTCGCCCGCCTTGAGAGCGGCGTCCGCGTCATTGACCGCCTGCTGAGCGTCGGCGAGCGCCTTCGTAAGCGCCGGGTTGTCCGCCGGCGGGGCGGTCCCGGCTGGCGGCGGCGGCGTCGGCGTCGTCCCAGCGCCGCCCGTGGTGGGCGTGTTGTCGCCGGACTTTGCGCCGGAGTTGCCCCCGAACAGCGCGTCCAGCGCTCCATCGAGGGTCGACGACCACGCCAGCTTGTCGCCGAACGCCACGACGATCGCGCGGTTCAGCGGGTAGGCGGACTGGGTGTTCGCCTGGACGTAGATCGGCTCGACGTAGAGGAGGCCGCCGCCCACCGGAAGGGTGAGGAGGTTGCCGAGTACGACGCTGGACCCTTGCTGTTTCTGGATATTGAGGAACTGGGAGAGCCCCAGCCCGCCCTCGGGCGGTTGGACGCTCGACGACGAGATGTCGTTCTGGACCTGGCCCGGACCTCTGACATTGCTGTCCTTGGGTAGCTCGAGCAGCCGCAGCTCGCCGTAGCCCGCTCTTCGTTGTCCCGCGGTCGTGCCCGCGTTGGAGTCGACAGCCAGGAACCCTGAGAGCACCTCACGGGTACCGAACGGCATGAACGTCGTCGTCAAGGAGAAGTTCGGTTCGTTCTGGCCGGGCATCGCGATCGAGAGGTAGTACGGAGGCTGGTCCACCGGTGTCCGCTGGTCCCGGGTGGGGTCCGAAGGAACCCTCCAGAGGTCGTTGCTGCCGTAGAAGGTGCCCGGGTCGGTGACGTGGTAGCGGGCCAGAATCTCCCGCTGCACCTTAAACAAGTCCTCCGGGTAGCGCAGGTGCGCCATCAGCCCGGCGCTGATCTCCGACATCGGCTTCACCGTGTCGGGGAAGGCACCCATCCAGGCCTTCAGCATCGGGTCCGACTCGTCCCAGGCATACAGGTTGACCGTGCCGTCATAGGCGTCGACGGTGGCTTTGACGGAGTTGCGGATGTAGTTGACCTGCCCGGCGTTGATGGACTGGACCGACTGCCGTGTCGAGGTGATCGAGTCAGACGTCGCCTGGTCGATCGACGTGAGGTGGGAGTTCGGGTAGTCCGCCGTCGTCGTGTAGCCGTCAACGATCCACAGGACCCGGCCGTTGACAACGGCGGGGTACGCGTTGCCGTCGAGCGTCAGCCAGGGTGCGACGCGGGCCACCCGGTCCCGCGGCGTGCGGTGGTCGAGAAGCCGTGAGTCGGAGTTCACCGCGTCGGAGAGAAGGAAGTTCATCTCCCGGTACTTGACCGCATACGCGATCTTGACTGGCAGGCTGCCGATGGGGACGCCGCCCTGACCCTTGTACGTCGTATTCGCCTGCCCGGCCGGAGACGCGTCGGGGTAGTCGAACTCGCGCGGCGAGGCCCCTGCCGGTGCACCGACGATGGAGTAGTCGGGCGACTGCTCCCCGAAGTAGACCCGCGGCTCGAAGTCGCCGAGGTTCCCGGTCGACGGGATGTTCTGCTCGAAGAAGACCGGCTTACCATCGGCGTCCTTGCGGTTGCCGTATGCCGCGACCAGACCGTATCCGTGCGTGTAGACGGTGTGGTCGTTGAGCCAGTTGCGCTGTCCATCCGGCACGCCATCGAGGTCGATCTCGCGGACGGCGATGACGGTGTCACGGAGGAGGCCGTCGACGACATAGCGGTCCACGTCGAGGGTGTCAGGGAACTGGTAGTAGCTCTTCCCCGCCTGCAGCTGCTTGTACGTGGCCGAAACGACATTCGGATCGAGGATGCGGATACCCGGCACAGTGGTGGTGTCGTTGCGGAGCTGGCCCTGCGTGGCCGTCGTCGCAGCGTTATATGCGGTGGTCTGCACGCCGGACAGCCCGAACGCGTCGCGCGTGGCGTTGATGTTGTTCTGGATGTACGGAGCCTCGAAAGACTTCTCGCTCGGGCGGACCCGCAGGGACTGGATGAGCGCCGGGAAGATGCCGCCCACGACAACGGAGACCACCAGCAACAGGACCACGCCGACGATTGGCAGCCGCCACGACCGGGTCCAGATGACTGAGAGGAACATCAGCGCGCACATGATCGACGCGATGGCCAGGATCGCCTTGGTGGGCAGCACCGCGTTCGCGTCGGTGTACTGGATGCCAGTCATCAGCTCGGTCGACTTGGTCGTGAGCGAGTACCGCTCCAGCCAGTAGCTCGCCGCGCGCACCAGGACGATCGCCGCGAGAAGGATCGACAGGTGGAGGCGCGCCGCGGACGTCGTGCGACGAGCACGGGCCTGGAACTGCAGGCCGCCGAAGATGTAGTGCGTGAACGCCGCGACGATGACGCCGATGATCAGCGCCATGCTGAGGAACGCCACCACGAACGTCAGCCACGGCAGCGTGAAGACGTAGAAGCCGACGTCAAGGCCGAACTGTGGGTCGGTCTTGCCAAACGTCTGGGCGTTGCGCCAGAGCAGGAAGGTCTCCCACTGACCGGCCGCTCCCAGCCCGCTGAGCAGCCCGATGACAAGGGGGATCCCGATCATCGCAATCCGGCGCAGCGGCTCGACCGCCGCGCGGTAGCGCTCCAGGGCGTCTTGGTTGGTCGACGTCGGTGCGTAGATGGGGCGCGTGCGGTAGGCGATGTAGAGGCTCGAACCGACGATGCCCGCAACGAGGAGCCCGCCGACCACGCCGAGAAGGAGCTTGGCACCGAGCTCAGTGAGGAAGACCGAGCGGAACTTGACCGAGTCGAACCACAGCACCTCGGTCCAGAACTGTGCGATCAGAGAAGCCGCGATCCCGACGACGACAAGGATCAGCAGCGTCGTGACGAGCGGGCTGCGCCGCCGTTCGCGGGTCGCGGTTCGTGCTGCTCCCCCAGACCCGTTGCCCGAGCCCGAGGCCTCGGCGTCGTCACCGAACCAGTCGCGTTCACTCACCTGTCGAGCCCGATCTGTCTCTCGTCGTCCAGCATGCAAACCCGCAGCACGCTGACCGGGGTACGGCCAGCATACGTATCCCCCAACGAGCGGCCGGCGCCGCGGTTCCCGTTCCACAGCGTCTGGTTGCGGAATCGTTGCGGGGCTCAGTTGTGGGGCTCACAGAAACGCGTGATGCGAGGATGCGGCGCGTGAACTCACCCCGTCGTCCGGTCCTGGACCCGTTGTCAATCGCCGCCCTCGAAACGGAGCGGTATGTCGCCGGATCCGGTTGGGACCAGCCGGCGCGCCTCTTCGCGTTGGTCCGGACAGCGACGCTCGTCCAGCGCGAGCCACAGCTGTTGGCCGAGATGTCGATCGGCGACCAGGCGCCCGACGCGCTGACGGCCATCGAGCAGGAAGGGCTGGAGCAGTCGCCGAACGTCGAGTCGGTCCTCGGCCGGATCGCGTGGCCCCCCGACGTCGACGGGTGCGCTTTTGTCGTGGAGCGAGTCGTCGTGCCGCCGGACGCCGAGCGCGACCTGCCCAGCGAGCCGGACGAGGCCGTCGAGGCCTTGGCCCAGCACCCCTACCGTCAGGACGTCCGGCTGCTCGCGGCGGTCCTTCGCGACGGTCGCTCGGTATGCCTGATCCGTCAGCGCGCGCACGACTCCGACGACGCGGTGGCCACCGGACCGGACCTGGCGCCCGGCCTCGTCGCCGCGCTGCGGGCGACCTTCGACGACTGATCCGAGCCGGCGCCCGGCGACCCGGTCCTCGGTCTCACTCGGACTTGACGCAGCGTCGAGCGACCTGACGCCTGTTGCAACGCGCGTCGAGACGCTTGACGCGGCGTCGAGTAGGCAAGGGGCGAAGACCTGGCGCGTATGCGGGTCGGGCCGGTTGGCGTGTCTGCCGGCCGGTATGCGAGTCGCAGGCCGGTACGCGAGTCAGCAGGCCGGAAGACCCTTCGTGTCTCCAGCAGCGATCTTCTCGACGGCCGCCTTGGCCTCGTCGAAGGTCGCGACCTTCACCGCTTGGAGGCCGTCGGGCACGGCGTCGTGGACTTCGCCGCAGTTGTCGGCCGGGGCCAGGAAGTAGTTGGCGCCGCCCTCCTTGGCTCCGACGAGCTTCTGGCGGATCCCGCCGATGGCGCCCACAGCTCCGGAGCTGTTGATCGTCCCGGTGCCGGCGATGTTCTGCCCACCGGTGAGCGACCCACTCGTCAGCTTGTCGTAGATGCCGAGCGAGAACATCAGCCCGGCCGAAGGACCGCCGACATTGCCCGCGTCGATGCTCGCCGAGAACGGGAACTGGAAGTCGATCTTGAGGACGACGCCGATCACCGTCCGGCCGCCAGAGGCGCCGGTCTTCGCCTTGAGCGCGACCTTGCTGCCGCCGCGCTCCACCACGACGTCGAGAGTGCTGCCGGGGGTCGCCTGCTGGATGGCCTTGCGGGCGGCGTCGGCGCTGGTGATCTCGGTGCCGCCGATCGAGACGAGGACATCACCGGCCTGGAACGCCGTCCCCGACGGCGCGTCGACCGAGACGCTCGCGATGCTCACCTTCTCCGTCACGGGAACGCCGGCGGCGCGCAGGGCCACCGCGGTCGCCTCCTGCTGCGAGTCGACCATCTCGGCCTGGTTCTCCTGCTGGACCTGTTCCTGCGTCTGCTGCGGCGGGAAGATCGCGTCGACCGGATACACGTCCTGCCGAGGGTCGATCCAGGCGCCGATCACACTCCACACGTTGACGGGGTAACCAGGACCGCCGTTGATCCGAACGGTGGTGAAGTCGAGCGAACCCGTGGTTGGAAAGCTCTCGTGCCCGTTGATCACGATGAGGTCGGCGCTGGAGCCGTCGCTGTGCGTCGTCGTCCCCAGGACGTTGGAGATCGGCCCGGGTCTCATCACCGCGTACGGCAGCTGGATGAGCGACCCGAGGACCCCGAGCAAGATGCCGAGGAAGACCACGACGATCGCCGCGGCCGGCGCGCGCGACACCCGCATGGGGTCCTCAGGCGGGGGTGGCGCCTCGAACACCGTGGAGGCGCTGGGCGGGGCCGAACCGGTCCGGCTCACGGCAGGCCCACCCACTCGTCGGAGCCGTCGGTAAACCTCTGGTGCTTCCAGATCGGCACGGTGGTCTTGAACTCGTCGATGAGGGCCTGGCACACCTCGAACGCCTCACGCCGGTGTTCGGCGCTGACCGCAGCGACGACCGCGATCTCGCCAATGGCCAGGTGGCCGGTCCGATGGACGACGCCCAGGCGGATCACCCGACCCGGCGCGGTGAGCCGGTCGGCCAGGTCGCGCGCGACGTGCTCAGCGTTGGGATGGCTGGTGTAGTCGAGCACGTCCACCGGCTCTCCGTGGTCGTGCTCGCGGACGTAGCCGATGAACGTCACAACTGCCCCAGCGGCCGGGTGGCGAACGGCCTGGACGACCTCGTCGACCGACAGAGGCGTGTCCCGAATCTCGGCCAGCACGACGCCTGACCCGACGGCCCCTGTCGTCATCCGGATCCCCGTTTCCTCGTGCGTCTGGGTCGGTCAGTGCTGCCGGGCCCGACGCAGCACCGCGGCGGTCGCGCCGAGTGCCACCGCCGCGCTCGCTGCCCCGAGCGCCGCGTCCCGTCGGTCCACCCTGCGACCGGCGACGGCGTGCCGACCGGCGATCGCGTCGAGCAGCACTCCGAGGCAGGTCCCATTGTCGTATGCCGGGTGCCACCCTCGCGCACGGAGGGTAGCCGACCCGACCACCCAGGGATGCGTCACGTAGGCCAGCTCGCTCGCTGGCGCCGGCAGGACCCCCACTCGGTGGAGCTGCGTGGCCAGGCTGACCGCCGTGGTCTCGCCCACCTCGATGCGCCGCATCGCCGACAGCCGCTCGACCTCGGGAAGGGTCAAGGCACCCTCGCTTCCGACCGTGAGGGAGCGGGCACCGTCGAGGTCGGCGCCGACGGAGCAGACAACCCCGGTGGCGAGGTCGTCGACGTGACAGAGTTGCCAAGCGGGCGAGCCGCCCTTGATGGCCAGCAGCCGCGGCGCCTCGAAGTACCGGGTGAGCGCCGTGTCGATACCGGCTCCGACGAGGGCCGCCGGCCGGACCACGGTAAAACGGACGTCCGGATGGTTCTGCCAAGCGTGCTGCACAAGCGCCTCGACGGCCAGCAGGTCTCCGACCAGGCCGTCGTCGGACGCCGCCCGGATCGGAGCGTGGTCGGGCAGGGGCACTTCGTTGTCAGGGTGCGCACCGAACACTTCCGCCGAGGTCACGACCACCACATGACGGACGCCAGCGGCGGACGCGGCCAGGGTGAGCGCTCTGCCGGTCCGCAGCAGCGCGGCCCGCCGCTCGACCGGCCGGTGCGTGAGGGCGTCGGCGAGGTCAGTGCACACCGCTACCCACACGAGCACATCCACGCCACTCAGCTCGGCGGACAACCCCGGACCGGCGGTGTCGACCACCCGCCAGTGCACGCCCTCCACCGCCCCGCGGACGGGTGCCAGTACGCGGACCTGCCGTATGCCGGCATCGGAGCCGGCCGCGAGGAGCTTGGCGATCCGCAGCGCGGGCACCCCCACCACCGCGCCGGGGCCGACCACCGCCACCACAGGCATACGCGATGTCGTTGGTTCGCCCTCGGAGGAACGGACGGGGGAACTCAGCGGGTCCTCCTCGTGGTTGTCTAGTGGTACATCCTCCCAGAGCATCGCGCTCATCAGCCTTGAGGAGCCACCATGGCCGAGCGACCCGATCGCGACGAGGCCGCGGACCCCGAACGCGCCGACCACGAACGCGCGGAACCCGAACGGAAAGAGACGCCCAGCTCGGACGCCTGGTCCGGGGCCGTCGACCAGCCGCAGGACACCCCTCAGGACCGTCCGTCCGACCGTCCACGGATGGGTTTCTCCGGCAGTAGCTCCGGCGGCTCCGGCGAGCCGGCGCGTCCGGATCCCTTCGACGACGATGACGACGACGACGAAGACGATGACGACGATTTCGGCGACCTGGGGGCGATGCTCCAGCAGCTCCTGGGCGGCGGTACCCAGGGCCTGCCGGACCTGGGCGAGCTCGTCCGGCAGTTGGGCGGAGCGGGTGGCATGGGCAGCCAGCTTCCGGACATCGAGGCCCTGATGCGGCAGCTGGGCGGCGAGCGCGGCGTCTCGGGAGCCGGTGAGGCGATCCAGCAGATGTGGAAGCAGATGGGCATCGACCCGAGCGACTCGGGTGTCATGGCCATGCTGCAGAGCCAGATGAAGCAGATGTTCGGCGCCCAGACGCCCGAGGCGCGGATGGAGATGTCGACCGACGTCGCCCGCAAGACCGTGGCCACCGAGACCGATCCGACGGTGACCGCGGCGCAGCAACGCGAGGTCGATGACGCCGTGCGCGTGGCCAACCTCTGGATCGACCCCGTCACGACGCTGCCCGCCCCCACCGGCAAGGGGCTGGCGTGGAGTCGCGCCGAGTGGGTCGAGGCGACCATGCCGACCTGGCACCGCCTGGTCGAGCCGGTGTCCGAAGGGGTCACCGCGGCGATGACCAAGGCCATGGACGAGCAGTTCGAGCGGCTCAAGTCCGAAGGGCTCAGCGGTCTGCTGGAAGGCGAGGGCTTACCCGAGGGATTCCCCCAGATCCCGGGGCTGCAGGGCCTCGATCTCAGCGGTCTCCTCGGCCAGCTGCAGCCCGCGCTGCGCCAGATGGCGGGCAGCATGTTCTCGGCCCAGCTCGGCCACGGCGTCGGAGCGCTGGCC
>JBKPQA010000234.1:0-2821 GCA_046733835.1 Actinomycetota bacterium | reverse complement strand
TGGGAGTCCGCCGTGCAGCCGCAGGCGCGGTGGCACGGCGAGGGTGAGGGTCCGGTGCAGTACCTCGCCGACACGCCGGACGGCGCGTGGGCCGAATTTTTGCGCCACGAGGAGATCACCGACGAGGCGGACCTGGCCGGCGTCAGCCGGGCGCTGTGGGCCGTGTCGGTGGAGGAGCCGTGGGGGGTGACGCCGGAGCTGCCGCTGGAGACGATGACCGGCGGCCTGGACACGTACTACGACTGCCAGGCCGAGGCGCGGCGGCTGCGCGAGGACGGGGTGGAGGCGTTGGAGGTGCCGTCGGCGGCTCTGCAACCGGGTACCGCGGGCGGGCACGTCGTGGACGGCGGTCTCAAACCGGCTGCTCCGGCCGACGGAAGGGTGTTCGTCCTTTTCGGGCGGCGACCCGACGTCGTGGGCTGGGTGGCCGTCGACGACGGCCGCCCGCCGCTAGGCATCGTGGAGCGCGTCCGCCCCCTGTAACCAAGCGGGAAGCCCGTCAGAGGACGGGGAGGTCGTCGGCGTCGACGATCCGGTAGGCGTACCCCTGCTCGGCGAGGAACCGCTGCCGGTGCGCCGCGAAGTCGGCGTCCACCGTGTCCCGCGCCACCACGGTGTAGAAGTGCGCGGTCCGGCCGTCGCCCTTCGGCCGTAGCACGCGGCCCAGCCGCTGCGCCTCCTCCTGCCGCGACCCGAACGTCCCCGACACCTGGATCGCCACCGACGCCTCGGGCAGGTCGATCGAGAAGTTGGCCACCTTGCTGACGACGAGGAGCTGGACCGCTCCGTCGCGGAACGCCTGGTACAGCTTCTGGCGCACCGCCACCGTGGTCTCCCCGGTGATGATCGGCGCGTCCAGTCGCTCCGCGAGCGACTCCAACTGGTCGAGGTACTGGCCGATGACCAGCGTCGGCTCTCCGCGGTGCTGCTCGACCAGCTGGTCGACGACCCGGTCCTTGGCGTTGGTGCATGAGGCCAACCGGTATCGCTCGTCCGGCTCGGCCATCGCATACGCCATCCGTTCGCCGTCGGGCAACGACACCCGGACCTCGATGCAGTCGGCCGGGGCGATGTAGCCCTGCGCCTCGATGTCCTTCCACGGCGCGTCGTAGCGCTTGGGCCCGATGAGCGAGAAGACATCGCCCTCGCGGCCGTCCTCGCGCACCAGCGTCGCGGTGAGACCGAGCCGCCGCCGGGCCTGCAGGTCGGCGGTCATCCGGAAGATCGGCGCCGGCAACAGGTGGACCTCGTCGTAGACGATGAGCCCCCAGTCCCGCGCGTCGAGCAGGTCGAGATGCGTGTAGGCGCCCTTCCGCTTGGTGGTCAGGACCTGGTAGGTCGCGATGGTGACCGGCCGGATTTCCTTGCGCTGCCCCGAGTACTCCCCGATCTCGTCCTCGGACAACGTGGTCCGCCGCAGCAGCTCGTCCTTCCACTGCCGCGCGGCCACCGTGTTGGTGACGAGGATCAGCGTCGTCGCAGAGGCCGCGGCCATCGCGCCCGCCCCCACCAGAGTCTTTCCCGCTCCACACGGGAGGACCACGACACCCGACCCGCCGTCCCAGAAACCGTCCACCGCCTGCTGCTGGTACGGCCGCAGCGACCAGGTCGACAGGTCGAGAGCGATCGGGTGCGCCTCGCCGTCGACGTAGCCCGCGAGATCCTCGGCCGGCCAGCCGACCTTGAGCAGCTCCTGCTTCAAGTGCCCGCGCTCCGACGGGTGGACCGCGACGGTGAGGTCATCGATCCGCTCACCGAGCAACGGCTGAATCCGCTTGTGCCGCAACACTTCCTCGAGCACGGGGCGGTCAGTCGTATGCAGCGTGAGGCCGTGCGAGGGGTTCTTCTCGAGCGTCAGCCGCCCGTACCGGTCCATCGTCTCGGCGACGTCGATGAGGAGAGCCTGCGGGACCGCATACCGGCTGTGGGTCAGCAGCGCGTTCACGACCGACTCGGCGTCGTGCCCGGCGGCGCGCGCGTTCCAGAGCCCGAGCGGGGTCACGCGGTAGGTATGCACGTGCTCCGGCGCGCGCTCGAGCTCGGCAAACGGGGCGATGGCGCGTCGTGCTTCCTCGGCTCCGGGGTGGTCGACCTCGAGGAGGAGCGTCTTGTCGCTCTGGACGATCAGTGGTCCGTCAGTCATAGCGTGAAGGGCAACGGGCTCACGCGCCGCTGTGTTCCGGATCGGCGGTCACTGGTTGCTGAGCGCCCAGACGTAGAACCAGATGAGCAGTGGCACCCCGATCAGGAAGTTCACCGCGTAGACGATCCAGCCGGTCGTCGTCAGTTTGCGGCAGGCTGTCGGGTCGGTCGCGTTACGCCGCCACGCCACGACCGAGACGATCGCACTAGGGATGCCGATGATGCCGGTCGCGATGAGCGAGATGACCGACACGAGAAGCAGGACGAAGGTGCTCACCGGGAACGGCGAGGTCTGGGCTGGGGCGTAGCTCGCATACGCGGGCGGCATGGCGCTTTGGCCGTACTGCGGGGGCGACGTCGGCGCATACCCCGGCTGGAAAGGCTGGTGAGGGTATGCGGTGGGGTACGGCGCGCCCGACGGCGGTGGGTAGCTGCGGGGTCCGGTCTGGGGCGCGGCGTAGCCCGGTCCGGGTGGGATGGGCGGCGCCGAGGAGGGCTGCACCGGGCCGGGTTGAGGCCACGGCGACGCCCCGGGCGGGGGACCGAACGCCCCCTCCCCGGTCGGCTGGGGTGGCGACTCGCTCACTCGTCCAACGTACCGTCCTGTCAGGATGGCGTCGTTTCTAGAGCGCCCACGGCGAAGCTGGGGAGGGTCGCGGATGAGAGGTCCACAGCTGGA
>JBKPQA010000233.1:0-2408 GCA_046733835.1 Actinomycetota bacterium | reverse complement strand
AGCCCGACGGCATCGATACGGAGAACAAGACGATCCCTCCCTACGAGGGCCGCCGCGAGTCGGCTGACGTCGACGGCCCGGAGAAGTCGGCCAAGGAGGGCGCGAAGACCGCCGGAGCGACAGGACCTGTCGAGGACGCCGAGATGAAGGCACCGGACCCCAGCGACACAGCGCGTGGTGTCACGGGCTCGCCCGCGGATGAGCAGCCCGCCAGTCAGATGCCGGAGACCGATCTCGACGACGACATGGTCGGCCCGGCGCACACGGAGGGCACGGGGCGTGGAGAAGACCAAGCCTGAGGTGGCGGCACGGGTGCTGGTCGCCGGGATCGGCAATCTCTTTCTCGGAGACGACGCCGTCGGCTGTGAGGTCGTGCGTCGTCTCCAGGACCTGGCTGCCCTTCCCGGTGTTCGCGTCGTCGACTACGGGATCCGCGGCATGCACCTGACCTACGACCTGCAGGACGCCTGGGACCTCGTCGTCCTCGTGGACGCCATTCCGGGCCGCGACCACCCCGGGTGGGTGGACGTGCTCGAGTTGCGCCCGGACGAAGCGGCCCCGGGTCAGCTGGACGCCCACGGGATGGACCCGGCGTCGGTTCTGTGCGCCGTCGTGGCGATGGGAGGCGCCCTGCCTCGGACCCTGCTCGTTGGGATCCACGTCGCCGATTCTGAGGAGGGAATCGGCCTCACTGACGCGGTCGCGGCCGCGGTCGATCGAGCAGCCGAGGCGGTCCGCGTGCTGGTGCACGAGCGCGTCCCTCGCGCACGAGACGTGGAGCGGGTGAGCTGAGCGTGTGCTTGGGCATCCCGGGACAGGTCCTGGAGCTGGTCGACGGTTTCGGCAACCAGCTCGCCCTCGTCAACGTCGAGGGAGCGGCACGGCGGATCAACATCGGACTGCTCGACGAAGGCACCTTGCGGCCCGGTGACTGGGTCCTCATCCATATGGGGATGGCCATGGAGAAGGTAACTGCGACGCAGGCCGCGGACGCCCGATCGGGCTTGAGGATGCTCGGCAGCGGTGGCGAGGAGCCATGACCGCGGCATCGCAGGCACAGCACCGGAGCGTCACCGGGCCGCAGCTCTTCGCCCGCTACGCCTACCCGCCGAACTCCCTCGGCTACTGCGGCCCGGCCGACCACCTCGCGCTGTTCGAATATGGTTCCGCAGGCGTCACCGACCGGGGTCTGGTCGATATCGCGAAAGGGTTCCTCGGAGCGTGGCCCTATCTCGAGCTCATCGCCCGCGGCACCGGCATCCGGGATCCGCTGGATCGCCGGGTGGTCGAGGCGTACTGGGTCGGCAGTCCCCTTCTCGACCGGGTCAGCGCAGCGGACATCGGGAACTCCATGGAGGACCGGTTCCGGGCGCGCACGGGTCACGAGTTTTCACACCTTGCCGAAGGCGTCGTCGCGGGCGGCGTTCCGCACCACAGCTTCCACGTCTTCGAGGTCTATCCGTGGGTGGGCCTTCTTCGAGACGACCGCAAGGCGCCGACCGCCCTGAACGTGCTCGACCGGTGCCGGATCCGGTGGGGCACGGTCGAGACGGTGATCGGCGACCGTGCCGTCGTCCGCTCGCGGCCGATCGTCTGGGACGGGCGGGTGCTCTCCCTCGGCGAGCCGGTCACTGAGACGGCCGATTGCGCCCGCGGCGGCGCCGGTTTCGTCGACGGTCTCGCCCCCGGCGACGTCGTCTCACTGCACTGGCACTGGGTATGCGACCGGCTCACTCCTGCTGAGCTGCGTCATCTCCAGCGTTACACCATGCGCCACGTGACCATCGCGAACTCGGGCGTCGAGCACCGAGGTACTGCTCTGGCGATCGGATGACCACACCGAGCAGGCGCTGGCTCCGGCGCTGCCTTCCCGCCGCAGCCGCACTCAGCGTCGTGCTTGCCACGGCATGTGGAGCCTCCTCCGGGATTTCGGCAGGGACTACCACCACCGAAGGTGCGACAGGTGGGTCGGGCGGCTCCTCGTCCCTGACGCTCTACACCTCGGTAACGCAGGAGACGGTGGATGCCGTAACGGCGGGTTACCAATTGGCGCATCCGGGAGCCACGGTGACGGTATTCCGGGCCGCGACCGGCCAGCTGAACGCCCGGATTGCTGCCGACCTTCGCTCCGGTGGCCTCAAGGCGGACGTCATTTGGGGCACCGACCCACTCTCGATGCAGTCCTATACCGACCAGTCGCTCCTGGCCCCGTGGCCACTGCCAAACCTGGCCTCAGTCCCGGCGCAGTACCGCACGGACCGGTTCTGGGGCACCCGGCTGCTCTACCTCGTCCTCGTGGGCCATTCCGGCTTGCAGCCTGCGCCGAAGGACTGGGGAGACCTGACCTCACCGGCATACGCCGGAAAGGTCGCCGTCCCGGACCCAGCCTTTGCTGGGTCGGCGTTCGT
>JBKPQA010000232.1:0-7164 GCA_046733835.1 Actinomycetota bacterium | reverse complement strand
CGCGCCTCCGCCGGTGACCGGATGCCGAGCGGTCGGCGAGGTCTGTGGGTCAGCTTCCTCTCGGCGTACGGCCTGGAGGTGGTGCTGGGAGCCCGACGATCGGCGCCGGGGACGAGCGAAGCGGCAACTACGGCCGCGGAGGGGCACGACATCGACTGGATCGGGCTGGACCTCCAGCACGGCGATCTTGATCTCCGCGACGTCATATCGCTGCTGCGCGTTGCAGAGGCAGCCGGCGTGGCCGTGCTGACGCGGATGACGTCACACGCGGGCGACGCGATCGCCAAGGTCATCGACGCCGGCGTCCAGGGAGTCATCGTGCCCGGCGTCGAGTCAGCGGCCGAGGCAACCGCCCTGGTGCGGGCGACCCAGCTCCCACCCCTCGGTGCTCGGAGCACGGGCGTCGTCCGCACGTCGTTCGGCGTGACTGACGCCACCGAGCCGTTGCTGCTGCCCATGGTGGAGACCGCAGCCGGCCTCGACGCTGCGACGGAGATTGTCGAAGTCGACGGGGTGGATGGCATCTTCATCGGACCGTATGACCTCTCCATGTCGTTGGGGTGTCGACCAGGGGACGACCGGGTCATGGTCGCCATCTCGTCGGTCGTGGAGGCGGTACGGGCGAGCGGCAAGATCGTCGGCATGTTCACCGCTCGGCCGGACTTGCTCGCCGCAGCGTCCGTGGTCGACCTCGTCGCCGTCGACACCGACGTGTCGGCACTGCGGTGCGGTGTCACCGAAATCTTGGGGTGACGTCGGCCTGAGGTCAGTCAGAGGCGCACGACCGAAGGCCGGTGAGGCGGGCGAGTCGGACCGGGATTCGCAGGCCGTCGCCCTATCCTTCGCGGCATGGCGCAACGAGTGCGAACGATCCTCGTGTCCGATCTCTCGGGCGACGAGGCGGAGTCCGGGGGCGAGTCGATCTCCTTCAGCTACAAGGGCGTCGACTACACGATCGACCTGACGGCCAAGGAGGCCGCCGGGTTCGACAAGGCCATCGCGATGTACGTCCAGCATGCCCGGAAGGCCGGTCGCGGCCGCGGGTCGCGCTCGTCGTCGGGCTCGTCACACCGCCAGGGCGACCGGGTCAGCTCCGTGAAAAAGTGGGCGGACGATCAGGGGCTCGACTACCCGAGGCGGGGACGCCTTCCGAAGAGCCTCGTCGAGGCGTACGACGCCGCGCACTGAGCCCGGCTGCCACGCATGCCGCAGCAGTCGTACCCCGGACCGGTGGGTCGACCATTCTGCTGACCGCTCGTCAGGACATCCCCACCCAGGGGGCTGAGGCCTGCATGGCCAACCGCACCGGGGTGTTGGCCGCCCCGAACCCGGCGTATCCGCCACGCCGCTCGAGCAGCTCCACATAGAACCGGCCGCCGACCAGCGGCGTGTACACGTGGAACAGCTCCCCCTCGCCGTCGCGGTCATAGAGGACGCCGAGCCGGCGCAGGCGGTCGAGGAGCTGCGCGTCCAGGCCAAGACGGGCGTGCAGGTCGTCGTAGTACCCGTCCGGGAAGGTCAGCAGCGGAGCCCCGTCCCGCCGTATGACTTCCACTCTTTCCAGAAGGTCGGTGCACGCGAAGGCCAGCTGGTTCACGCCGGTAGGCGCGTGGCCGGCCCGCACGACGATGTTGAGCACAACGCGTACACCACCCGGGCGGGGCAACAGGACGCGGCTGCGCAACCGGCCCGCCGGGTCGAAGAACTCGCTCACCGGTCCCGGTTGCAGACCGAACAGCGTGCGGTAGAAGGACACCTCCGCGTCCGACCGGTCGACGTCAACCGCGGCGCCGACGTGGTCGAGGCCCAGCCAGCCGTCGTCGGGAGAGCTCGATTCAACAGGCACGTCTGGGGTTCCGGAGCTTCCGGCCGACGCGACCTGAATGGCTACTCCGGTCGGGCTGGTGACTGTGAACGACGAACCACCGGCGTGTCGTGCGGACGGCTCCCACATGAGGGCCTCCGCCCGGGTGAACAGGCGCGTCGGGTCGTCGACGCCGACGCCGAGGGCCGCGACCGACGGTCGTGGCAATGCGCTGGCTCGCCGCAGCTCTAGGTCCGAGCCTCCGTTGAGCCGGACGTCGGCGGCCCCGTTCCGGAACGATTGCACGGCGCCCGTCGAGTCACTCTCGACAGCTCGGAAACCCAACGACCTCAACAGGTCCGGGATGGCGCTGGACCTCGGGTCCGTCGCGAGCTCGACGAACGTCGCTGCCGGACAGACCGGTTCCGCCGGCGGGTCGAACAGCTCGACCGACGGGCGGCTCGAAGCCCGGGTATCGGACGTCGGCCTTCCGACCACGCCGTCCCAGTGCCGTCGGAGCTGCTCCTCGAGGAACAGCAGCGACCGCATGGCGTCGCGCGCGGTCTCATGGGGCTCCGCCTCCCGCACGATGTCGCTGAAGACCTCCAGTGACAAAGGCCCCCGGTAACCGGCCTCGACGACCGCAGCGACCACGCCGACGACGTCCAGCGAGCCCTGACCGGGGAAGCAGCGGTGGTGGCGGCTCCACTCGAGGACGTCCATGGACAGATGTGGGGCGTCGGCCACCTGCAGGTACTCGATGCGGTCCCCCGGTATCCCGACGAGCGCAGCGGGGTCGTCACCACGCGCGAGCAGGTGGAAGGTGTCGACCGCCAGCCCGACCTCAGGCATACCGACGCGGTCGAGGACCTCCCAGGCGTGCCCCAGGCGGTTGATGAAGGTGCCCCACGCGAGAGCCTCGAAGGCCAGGGAAAGGCCACGGTCGGCGGCCCGCTTGCCGACCGTCGCGAGCTGCTCGGCGGCCACATCGAGGTCGGCGATCGCCTCGGGATGCACCGCCGAGCACAGCAGCGCCCGGGTCGCACCCAGACGCTCCATCACCTCGAACTTCGCCTCGGCGAACCGCAACCGATCGGCGAACAGCGCCGGCGCGACGCCCACGACGTCGCGCAGTGGCTGGAACAGATCGATGCCCAACCCGAGGTCGCGGCTCCGCGCCGCCACCTCCTCCGCTCGCAACGACGAGGCGGTGAGGTCGGCGTCGAACAGCTCGATGCCGGCGAAGTGCGCCGCGGCGATGGCTTCGAGCTTCTCTTCCAGCGTTCCCGCCACGGAGACCGTCGCAATGCTCTTGCGCACGACGGACTACCCGCTGAGTGCGACGTGCTGGCCGGTCAGCGCTCCGAAGTGCTCCTGCATCCGCCGGATGTCCGCCGACCGGCCGGTGAGGATCCGGAACGCCGCCGCGTGCTGGTGGACGGCCATGGCGCCTCCCGTCATGACCCGGCAGCCCGTTGCGCGCGCCCGCTTGACGAGCTCGGTTTCCCGGGGGAAGTAAATGATGTCGGCCACCCACTGGTCGGGCCGCAGCAACCCCGGGTCGACGGGCAGACCCGGGTGTGCGTCCATGCCCACTGGAGTGGCTTGGATCAGGCCCCCGGCCCTTGCCAGGGCGCGTTCGAGGTCGGACGTCGCCGCGACACGGTGGGTGCCGACGAGTGACCCGAGTCGGGCGGCCACGGTCGCCGCGCGGTCAGCGTCCTGGTCGACGATGTCCAGGTGCGCGGCTCCGTAACGCAGCGCGCCGTAGCCGACCGCCACACCAGCCCCGCCGGCCCCCAGCAGCACCATCCGGTCTCCGAGCGACTCGGGCAGGGTGGCCCGCAGGGCGTCAGCGAAGCCGACCCAGTCGGTGTTGTGCGCGGTAGTCCGACCATCGCGGATGACGACAAGGTTCGACGCCCCGAGCGCTTGGGCCTCGGTGGTGGCCTGGTCGACGCACGCCATTACGGCGTTCTTGAAGGGATGGGTGACGGCAAGCCCGTCGAACCCCAAGCGCACCGCCCAACGCAGTACGTCAGGGGTGTCCTCGAGCCCCAGCCCGGCCTGTGTCCCGTCGATGAGTCGATAGGCGAGGGAGAGGCCTTGGGCCTCTCCCTCGCCTTCCTGCAGCGGTTGCGCCAGCGATCCGCCGATGTTGTCACCAAGGAGCCCGACCACGAACGACGTCGTTGTCATCGTGCGGCCCCCCTCTGGCGGTGTTCGACTCGGTTGGCGACCCGGAATGCGTCGCGGTCAGCTCGTGGCGACGTTGCCGGTCGTGCCGACGGTACGCACTGAGTCTTGCGGACGGCCCAGCTCGGTGGTCGGGATCAGGTGAGTCTTCTTGGGACCGGTGGCCACGGCGATGGCGCTGATGGCACAGGCCGCGGCGGCGAAGATTGCGACCCGGCTCCACCCCTCGCTACCGGTACCGGCGAGTGCGGCGGCGATGGTGGGGGTGAACCCGGCCAGTGCAAACCCGAACTGCGTGCCGATCGCCATGCCGGACAGCCGGACGTTGGTCGGGAAGTACTCCGCGTACGTGGCCGGCCACACGGCGTTGGTCATGCTGTAGACCACACCGGCGAGAAGCAGACCGACGGTCCAAACCAGCGCCCCGTTCTTGGACGCGATGACGGCGAGGTAGGCCACCGCGAGGATCGCTGAGCCGATGGCGCCGGTCACGAAGATCGGCTTGCGACCGACCCGGTCGGACAAGCCTGCCCAGAACGGGATGATCGCGATGGCGATGACGTTGGCCGCGATGGCGATCCACAGCATGAACGTCGAGGAGAACCCGTTGCCGTACGTCGCCGAGGTCGCGAAGGTGAGCGCGAAGACCGTGTAGAGCGTGTTGATCATCGCAATGAAGGCGGCGAACAGCACGCGCAGCACCTCCCGCCAGTGGTACTTGAAGAGGTAGGACAACGGCGTCTTCGGGACCTCCCCGTGCGCCTCCTCCTCCTTGAAAACCGGAGTCTCGTCGAGCCGGCGCCGGATGATGAACCCGACCCCGACGACGATCGCGCTGAGCAGGAACGGGATCCGCCAGCCCCAGGACAACAGCTGCGCCTCGGGTAGCGCGGCGATCGGCAGGAACACGAGCGGAGCGAGCACCTGGCCACCCTGCGTACCGCTGAGCGTCCAGCTCGTGAAGAACCCTCGCCGGTTGTCCGGAGCGTGCTCGAAGGACATCGAGTTCGCCCCGGCCTGCTCACCCGCCGCCGAGAGTCCCTGGAGGAGGCGGAGGACGACAAGCAGGATCGGCGCGAGGAGGCCGATCTGGTCGTACGTCGGCAGGCAGCCGACGAGGAACGTGGAGAGCCCCATCAGCAGCAGCGTCCCGATGAGGACCGGCTTGCGGCCGAACCGGTCGCCAAGGTGGCCCAGGATGAACGACCCGATCGGTCGGGCGACGTAACCCACTCCGAACGTGGCGAGCGACGCGACGGTCGCGGCGGCGGCATTGCCGGAGGGAAAGAAAATCTTCGGGAACACCAGCGCGGCGGCGGTCCCGTAGATGACGAAGTCGTAATACTCCAAGGCGCTGCCGACCCACGCGGCGATCGCGGCCTTCTTGGGAGTCCGGACGGGTATGCCGTCGGACGGGCCTGCCGCAGCGGCGGCCGAGTTCGTGTCTGGCATCGTTGCCAACCCTTCGCTGAGGTCGCCGTGAGGAGCTCGCGGAGCGAGATGCCAAGGCGATGAACGTGCGAAGACCGTAGAGGCGCCACGCGCCTGTGGCAAACGTTTGCCATAATTTGCCACATGCCTCCGCGTCGCCGCCCGCGAGCCGTGACCATCACCGACGTCGCTCGGACGGCCGGCGTCGCGCCGTCCACCGTGTCGCGCGCCGTCACGCGACCCGACCGGGTCAACGCGGTGACTCGTGAGCACGTGCTCGCGGTGGCGAATCGCCTTGGCTACCGGCCCAGTCCGGTCGCCCGGGCTCTCGGCAGCGGGCGCACCTGGACCCTCGCCCTCGTGCTTCCCGACATCACCAATCCCTACTTTGCTGGGGTCATCCGGGGCGCCGAGCGGCAGGCCGCGGCCACCGGTCACGTCCTCGTCATCGGCAGTTCCGAGGAGTCCGGCCGCGCCGAGTGGCGGATCGTGGAGAAGCTGGCCGGCTCCGTCGACGGCTTCCTCATCGTCTCGAGCCGGATGAGCGACCAGCGCATCGTCCAGACTGCCGGCCTCCGCCCGGTCGTCCTCGTGAACCGACAGACGCCCGGCGTCACCAGCGTGAGCCCGGACCAGGCCTCGGGGACACGCCAGATCATCGAGCACCTGGCCTCCCTCGGCCACCGTGACGTGCTCTTCCTCGCCGGCCCGCCGGAGTCGTGGCTTGGCGCCCGTCGGTGGGCGGGCATCTCCGCCGCCGCAAAGCAAAGACGGATGACCGCCCGCCGGGTCGGACCGTTCCCGCCGTCGATCGAAGGCGGCTACGTGGGAGGCGAGGCAGCCATCTCCGACACCGCAACGGCGGTCATCGCCCACAACGACCTGCTGGCGATCGGCGTCCTCATGCGGCTGGCTTCCAGGGGGGTGCGGGTGCCCGAGGACCTCAGCGTCGTGGGGTTCGACAACATCTTCGGCTCCGACTGGTGTGACCCACCGTTGACAACGCTGGGCGACCGGACTGAGCAGGCCGGCCGGTCCGCGGTCGACCTCCTCGTGTCCTTGGTCGAGGAGCACGGCGACGACGCGGAACCACCCGCCGAGATCGTCGCCCCGACGGAGCTGGTGATCCGCCGCTCGACCGGCCGGGCGCGGACGGGAAAACTCGTCCTGCCCTGAATACCTGCTACGTCGGTCCGCCGAGGCTGCGCTCGATGCCGCGAGTCGCAACCTGGAGTGCGGACACGAGACGAGCGCGCTCGCGGCGCAGGCTGGGCACGACGATCCCGACCGACGCGACGACATCGCCGGCCTGTCGGATGGGGACGGCCACGGAACAGGCGCCCAGGCTCATCTCCTCGACGGTCGTCGCATACCCCTCGATGCGAACCCGCCGAAGCTGCTCCGCGAGCAACCCGGGTGCGGTGACTGTATGCCGCGTGACTCGCCGCAGCCTCGACTGCAGGACCTCACGCTGAACCGCCTCGGGCGCGAACGCCAGCAGCACCTTGCCAACCCCAGTGCAGTGCAACGGAAGTCGCGATCCCACGGTGCTCACGATCGGCACCGACGCGCGCCCGGACAGCCGCTCGATATACAGCGCCTGGTGACCGTCGCGGACCGCCAAGTGCACGGTGGCGAGGGTTGTCGCATACACGTCGTGGAGAAACGGGGATGCGGCCTGCCGCAACCCGCTCTGAACCGGTGCGAGGAGCCCGACGTCCCAGAGCCGCCGA
>JBKPQA010000231.1:0-9974 GCA_046733835.1 Actinomycetota bacterium | reverse complement strand
CAGGTATGCGACGCCCGCCGCTAGGACGTACAGCGCCGCGGCGGCGACGATCACCGCCGGGTCCGAGTCGGTGGCCGCGTGCAGGCCGCCGCCGGCGCCAAGGCCGAGCAGGTAGGCGATCGACCCGCACGTCGGGACGACCGAGTTCGCCGTCACGAGCCGATCGCGGCTGACCACGTGCGGGAGGGAGGCGGAGAGCCCGGCGAGGAAGAACCGGTTGACCGAGAGCGCGGCCAGCACCAGCACGAAGAACGGAACGCCCATGATGTCCCGACTGACCAGGAGGGCGACGACGACCAGAAGCACGCCGCGGACAAGATTGCTGACCATCAGGGTCAGCCGGCGGGACCAGCGGTCGAGGAACACGCCGACGAACGGTCCGAGCGCCGAGAACGGCAGCAGGACGGTGGCGAAGGCGGCGGCGATGGCCCCCGCCGTCGGCGCGCGTTCGGGGGAGAAGAGCACCGAGGAGACCAGGGCGACCTGGAAGACGCCGTCCGAGAACTGTGAAAACAGTCTCGTGGCGAACAGCCGCCGGAACCCGCGGAAGCGCAGCAGCGCTCGCAGGTCCCGGAAGAAGGTCACTTTCGGAGGATAAGTGAGCCCCGAACCGCGAACTGTGCCGTTCGGCGAATGCGGACCGGCCGGACAACCGGACCGGACCTTGTCCCGGCTCGCACGAGCGACGACGGTCGGGCTACGGTGCGGATATGCCCCTGCAGACCTATGACCCGTATGCGTCCTTGCCCGATGTGCCCTCTTTTTCGGTGTCGTCGACGGACGTCTCCGAGGGGGAGAAGCTCGCCAACGACCAGGTGAGCGAGTTCCTCGGCGCGGGAGGCAAGGACATCTCTCCGCAGCTGTCCTGGTCGGGGTTCCCCACGGAAACCAAGAGCTTCGCGGTGACGGTCTACGACCCGGATGCGCCGACGGCGTCGGGCTACTGGCACTGGGCGGTGGCCAACATCCCGGTCTCGACGACGTCGTTCAAGACGGGTGCCGGCGACGAGACCGGTTCGGGTCTGCCCCAGGATGCGGTGCAGCTCCGCAACGACTCGGGGGAGCGGCGGTTCATCGGGGCCGGTCCCCCAGAGGGACATGGTCCGCACCGCTACTTCGTCGTGGTGCACGCGGTCGACGTCGAGAAGCTCGACGTCGAGGATGCCTCACCGGCGACGTTGGGGTTCAACCTCTTCTTCCACACGCTCGGTCGGGCGCAGCTGGTGTGCTGGTACCAGCGCTGAGCTAGCCGCCGACCACGCCGGCGGCCTGACGGGCGATTTCCAGCTCTTCGTTCGTCGGGATGACGAGGACCGCGACCGAGCTGGATTCCTTCGACACCCGGCGCTCGCCGCCGCCAGGTGCGAGGTTCGCCTCCTCATCGAGGTCGACTCCCAGGATCCCAAGCTCGTGGCACACCGCGGCGCGCAGCCGCGGTGCGTGCTCGCCGATACCGGCCGTGAAGACCAGGGCGTCGAGCCGGCCGAGAGTGACCGCATACGCGCCTACGTACTTGCGGAGCCGATAAGCGGTGACGTCGAAGGCCAGCTTGCCGTCCGGGTCATTCGCCGCGACCAGCTCGTCGACCTCACGAAAGTCGTTGGTACCGCTCAGTCCCTTGAGGCCGCTCTCACGGTTGAGGGCGGCGTCGACGGCATCGGCTGACATCCCGGTGCGAACCATGAACGAGAACAGCCCCGGATCGATGTCGCCGGAACGCGTACCCATCACCAGACCCTCGAGGGGGGTGAGGCCCATCGAGGTGTCGATGCTTCGCCCGCCGGCGATGGCCGCCGCGCTGGCGCCGTTGCCGAGATGCAGGACCACGAGGTTGACATCCTCGACCGCGCGGCCGAGTACGGCCGCGGCACGCCCGGACACGTAGGCGAACGACGTGCCGTGGAACCCGTAACGCCTCACCCGATGCTCCTCGCGCCAGGCCCTGGGCACCGCATAGGTATAGGAGTGCGCGGGCATCGCCTGGTGGAAGGCCGTGTCGAACACGGCGACCTGCGGCACGGCCGGGAACCGTTCACGGGCGACGCGGATCCCTTCCAGGTTCGCCGGATTGTGAAGCGGCGCAAGAGGTTCCAGCTCTTCGATGGTCTCCAGAACTTCATCGGTCACCATAACGGGATCGCTGAACCGGTCACCACCGTGCACGACCCGGTGCCCCACCGCTAGCAGCCCGACATCCTCGTACGACGGGCCGTACGCTCGGAAGGCGTCGGCCACGACAGCGAGCGCCTCACCGTGAGTAGCGATGGGCCGGTCGACGGTATGCCGGCCACGGCCGGTCTCGTGGTTGGCGTTCGAGCTGCGCTCACCGATGCGTTCGACACTGCCTTTGGCCATCGCCGTGCCGGCCGTGACGTCGACGAGCTGGTACTTGAGCGAGGAGGAGCCGGCGTTGATGACGAGAACCGGCTGGCGTTCCACGGGGGCCGTCATGTCCTGGCCTCGGCCTGGATGGCCGTGATGGCAACGGTGTTGACGATGTCTTGCACGAGCGCGCCGCGCGAGAGGTCGTTGACGGGCTTGCGCAGCCCTTGGAGCACCGGCCCAACGGCGACCGCTCCGGCGCTGCGCTGAACCGCCTTGTACGTGTTGTTGCCGGTGTTGAGGTCCGGGAAGATGAGCACGGTGGCGCGCCCAGCGACGGGGGAGTCCTTGAGCTTGGCAGCCGCCACGGCCATGTCGACGGCCGCGTCGTACTGGATCGGTCCCTCGACCGAGAGTGACGGCGCGCGACTGCGGACCAGCTCAGTCGCGGTGCGGACCTTGTCGACGTCAGCACCGCTGCCGGAGCCGCCGGTCGAGTACGAGAGCATCGCGACCCGGGGCTCGATGCCGAACTGAGCGGCCGTCGCCGCCGAAGAGACCGCGATGTCGGCCAGCTGCTCCGCGGTCGGATCGGGGTTGACCGCGCAGTCCCCGTAGACGAGGACCCGGTCAGGCAGGCACATGAAAAAGACCGAGGAGACGATGTCGACGCCGGGTGCAGTCTTGACGACCTCGAGTGCCGGCCGGATCGTGTGCGCCGTGGTGTGAATCGCCCCCGACACCATGCCGTCAGCCAGCCCGTCGACCACCATCATTGTCCCGAAGTAGCTCGGGTCCGTGACGACGTCCCAGGCCTGATCCAGAGTGACGCCCTTGTGCGCCCGCAGTGCCGCATACTCCTCGGCGAACCGTGACCGGAGCGGTTCGTCGTGCGGGTCGACGAGCTGGGCGGCCGAGACGTCGAGCCCGAGCTGCGAGGCCGTCGTACGGATGCCGGAGGGGCTACCGAGGAGAGTCACGCGCACCACGCCTCGACGCAGCAGCTGGTCGGCGGCGGTGAGGATCCGGGGCTCCTCGCCCTCGGGCAGCACGATGTGCCGGGCGGCCGCGCGGGCACGATCGATCAGCTGGTACTCGAACATCAGCGGCGTCACGACACTCGTGGGGCTGACGTCGAGGCGATCGAGGAGAGCCGAGCCGTCGACGTGTTCCTCGAAGATCCGCAAGGCGGCCTCGACCTTCCTGGCCGATGACCGGGTCAGCCGGGGCGCGACCGCATACAAGTCCGCCGTTGTGTGCATGGTGTCGGCCCTGGTCGTCATCACGGGAATGTGGACATCGAGGCCGTTGACCAGCCGTCCGATCGAGGAGGGGACCTCCAGGTCGCCGTTGAGGACGATGCCGGCGGGCGATGGGAACGTCTTTGCCCGGTAGGCGAGGAGCAGGGCGAGCAGGACGTCGGCGCGGTCGGCGGGGGAGATGACGACGCAGCCTTCGAACAACCGGTCGAGGACATTCGGCATGGTCATGGCGGCCACGAGAAGCCCGGACGACTCACGGTCCAAAAGCGCGTCGTCACCCTGGATGAGCGTTCCGCGGATCGCCGTCTGCAGCTCACGGACCGTCGGCGCATCGAGGACCGCGTCGGAGGGGATCGAGTATGCGGGTACGCCGTCCGCGACGCCGGCCAGGGCAGCTGTTGTCGTCTGAACCTGTTGTTGCTCAACCCGGTTCCCAACGATCGCGAGCACCGAGGCGTGGTGGTGGCGTGCCTCGTCGACCGCGATGTCCGCCGCGATGCGCACTTGCTCGGGCGTCTTGCCGCGGCCGGACACGACCAGGACCATCGGGCTGTTTAGGTTCGCGGCGATGCGGGCGTTGTACGAGAACTCAGTGGGCGACGTGACGTCCGTGAAGTCGGAGCCCACCACGAGCACGGCGTCGAACCGGTTCGCGACCGCATGGTAGCGATCCACGATCGTCGACATCGCCGCGTCGGGGTCATGGTGGACGTCGTCGTAGAAGACGCCCGACGCCTCCTGCGCCGTCAGCGGCGCGGGGGAGTCGCCGCCCGGTTCGAGCTGCGAGAGCAGCAGGTCCAGGACGTGGTCGTCCTTCGCCTCGGGCGTTCGCACGACGGGCCGGAAGACCGCCACCCGCCCGACTCGTCGGCTCAGCTGGTCGAGGATGCCGACGGCCACGGCGGACTTGCCGGACTGCCCCTCGGACGAGGCGAGGTAGACGCTGGTGACCATCTGGCGACTATGTCAGCCGCGCCACGTCCAGTCGCGGATCTCCGGCATGTCCTCGAGGTTCTCCCGGATGTACGCCGTGTGCTTGGCGAGCATGTCGTTGCAGTAGGCGGTCAGCTCGTGCCACCTCGGCGGTCGGGCGATGACGTGCCGAAGCGCCTGGATGGCGAGGTGATAGCGAGACACCCGGTTGAGGACGACCATGTCGAAGGGAGTCGTGGTCGTGCCCTGCTCACTGAACCCTCGAACGTGGAACCGGCCCGGGGCACTTCGGCCGTGGATCAGCTGGTGGATGGCGCGCGGGTAGCCGTGGAAGGCGAAGACCACCGGCTTGTTCTCAGTGAAGAGACTCTCGAACACGCCGTCGGTGTAGCCGTGCGGATGGTCGCCCTCGGGCAGCAGGGCCATGAGGTCGACGACGTTGACGAACCGGACCTTGAGCTCCGGGCACCAATCCCGGAGCAGCTCCACGGCCGCCAGCGCCTCCTGCGTCGGGACGTCGCCCGAAGCGGCGATCACGAGGTCCGGCTCCTGGCGCGGTGGCACGTTCGAGGCCCAGTGCCAGATGCCGGCGCCGGCGGCGCAGAGCTCGTCAGCTTCCTCCATCGAGAGGTACTGAAGGTGCGGTTGCTTGTCGAGGACGATGAGGTTGACGTGATTCTTGCTGCGCAGGCAGTGGTTGAGGATGGACAGCCCGGAGTTGGCGTCCGGCGGAAGCCATACCCGAACCACGCCAGGAGCTAGCGGGAGCAGCGAGTCGATGAGTCCCGGCCCCTGGTGCGAGAACCCGTTGTGGTCGTTACGCCAGCAGGTGCTGGTGAGGAGGATGTTGAGCGACGCAACCGGATGGCGCCAGGCCAGCTCCTGGGCGTGCTGGAGCCACTTGACGTGCTGAATGGTCATTGACGCAGACACCATCGCGAACGCCTCGTAGGTCGCGAAGACGCCGTGCCGGCCGCTGAGGAGGTACCCCTCCAGCCACCCGGAGCACAGGTGTTCCGACAGGACTTCCATGACCCGGCCGTCCGCGGAGATCTGCTGGTCTGTTGGCTTGATCGGCGCCTGGAAACACCGGTCAGTTGCTTCGAACACCGCCTGAAGCCGGTTGCTCGCCGTCTCGTCAGGACAGAACAGCCGGAACGTGCCGCCGCCCTCGTCGGTGACGTCCGCCGCATACACGTCCCGCATTAGGGCACCCATCGGTCGGGTGCTCTCGTGGACAGTGACGCCACGCTCGACGGCGAGGGCGTAGGTGCGCAGTTCCTTGATCGGGAGGTCCTTAAGGAGCCGTCCCCCGTTGGCGAACGGCGTGGCCGACATCCGCTTGTCGCCCTCGGGGGCGAGCGCCCGCAGGTCGTCGACGAGACGGCCGCCCTCGTCGAACAGTTCCTGCGGCCGGTACTTTCGCAGCCAGTCCTCGAGAATGCGGAGGTGCTCCGGGTTGTCCTGAATGCCGGACAGCGGAACCTGATGGCTGAGGTTGGTGCCCTCGACCTGTACGCCGTCGACCTCGTGCGGGCCGGTCCACCCCTTGGGAGTCCGGAGCACGATGGCCGGCCACGTCCGCCGGCCCGGCTCCCTCGGTCCTCCGCCCCGGGTGGAGTCGCGCAGGGCGAGAATCTGCCCGTGGCTGCGGACCAGTGCGGCCCAGAGGTCGCGGAAGACCTGCTCTGGGTCGTCTCCCTCGACGACGACGGGGTCCCAGCCCTGGCTGGCGAGGTAGGCCTCGACGTCCTCGTTGGAGGTTCGGCCGAACACGGTCGGTCCCGCGATCTTGTAGCCGTTGACGTGGACGATCGGCAGGACCGCTCCGTCGCGCCGTGGGTTGAGGTAGTACGGCAGCCTCCACGACCCCGACAACGGGCCGGTCTCGGCTTCGCCGTCGCCGACGACGCACGCCACGAACAGGTCGGGGTGGTCCATCGCGGCCCCGCCGGCGTGTGCCAACGCATACCCGAGCTCGCCGCCCTCGTGGATGCTGCCCGGCGTTTGCACACTGACATGGCTGGGAATTCCGCCCGGAGAGGAGAACTGGCGGAACAGCCGTAGCACGCCGTCGGCGTCTTCGGTGACGTGCGGGTAGACCTCGGAATAGGTCCCTTCGAGGTATGCGGCGGCGACCAGGGACGGTCCGCCGTGGCCGGGCCCGGTGATGTAGAGCCAGTCGGAGCCGGTGCGGTTGATGAGCCGATTGAGCAGGACGTAGATCATGGAGAGGCCGGGACTCGTGCCCCAGTGCCCTAGCAGGCGCGGCTTGATGTGCTCCATGGCCAGCGGTTCCCGCAGGAGTGCGTTGCCTTTGAGGTAGATCTGGCCGACGGTGAGGTAGTTCAGGGCGTCCCACCACCGGAGGTCGAGGCGCAGCTCGTCCTCGCCGTAGTCGGCCAGGCTCTCGGTCGCTGAGATCTCCGAGGCGGTGCTGGACATTGGCGTTCTCCTGATGTCGCGACGACGCAGCCGGCGTCCGTCGATCCTGCCACGAGGGGTCAGAGGTCGGTCTGGTCGGCGAGCGGGGCGTTCGCCGGGGTGTTGCGGATCAGGACCCACGACACTGCCCCGCCGGCAACGAGCAGTCCCGCGCAGATCCACATCGCCTTCCCGTATGCGGTGGTGAAGACCGCAGGGTCACGGTAGGCATTGCCGCTCAGGCCCACGACGGCCGGCAGGGCGGCCACGGCCAGCAGGCTGCCCGCCCGGGCGACGGCGTTGTTGACCCCGCTCGCGGCGCCGGCGTACCGGTCGGGCGCCGCCGCCAGGACGGTGGCCGTGAGCGGGGCGACAAGCAGACACAGTCCCAGCCCGAAGACCACGACACCGGGCAGGACGCCGACCACGTACGAGCTGCCCTCCCCGACACCAGCGAGGAGCGCCACACCCACCGCGCACACGATGGGACCGACGGACATCGGCAGCCGCGGTCCGATCCGGGCGCCGAGCTCGCCGCCCTTCGCGGCAAGGAACAGCATGAGTAGCGTCATCGGGAGGGTGGCCAGACCGGCGATCAGCGGGCCGTACCCCAGCACTGTTTGCAGCTGCAGGGTGAGGAAGAAGGAGACGGCGCCCAAGGCGCCGTAGACGACGAACGTCATGAGGTTGGCGCCGGTGAACTGCCGCTCCGTGAACAGTGACGGCTGCACCATCGGGTTCGCCGCCCGGCGCTCGACGGCAGCGAAACCGAGGCCGATCGCCAGGCCGATCAGCACGACGACGGTCGTCCAGACCGGGCCGAGCGACTCGTACTCGATGAGCGCGTACGTGACCAGGGCCAGCGAGGCCGTGGCGAGCACCGCCCCAAGAACATCGAATCGATGGCCGGCGTGCTCGTCCCGGGTCTCCGGGACGGTGCGCACCGCGAGCAGCACGGTGACGGCAGCGAGCGGGATGTTGAGGAAGAACGCCCATCGCCAGCTGGCGTACTGGACCAGCCAGCCACCGATGAACGGTCCGCTAGCGGCCGCGATGCCGCCCAGCCCGGACCACGAGCCGATCGCCTTGGCGCGGTCTTCGTGCCGGATGGTGGCCTCGATCATGGCCAGGCTGCCCGGAGTGAGCAGGGCACCGGCTGCTCCTTGGAGGACGCGGGCGGCGATCAGCTGGCCCGGGGTTTGGGCAACACCGCAGAACGCTGACGTTACGGCGAACCCGAGCACACCGAGGACGAATATCTTCCGCCGGCCGTAGCGGTCGCCCAGACTGCCGCCGAGGAGGATCAGCGAGGCGAGCGAGAGCAGGTAGCCGTTGGTGACCCACTGGAGGTCGGCCAGGCTGGCGTTCAGGTCCTCGCCGATGCGGACCAGCGCGACGGTAGTGACGGTGCCGTCGAGTATGGCCATGCCGGAGCCGAGGACAGCAGCCGCGACGATGCCGCGACCGGTCCGCGACGAGAGGTCCACGGCCGTCATGCGCGCAGTCTGGCATCGGCGTCGGGCGGTTCTCGTGGCCGGTACCGTCGCTGCGGTGAGTGCCACGGCTTCCTCGGGTCCCGGTCGGTTGAGGCAGAACGCGATCTACCGCGCCGGGGCGCTGGGGCGTCGACCGCGGGTGCCCACCGACTTTCGTGAGCTGGAGCGCGCGGCCCGCCGGGCAATGTCTGGCGACGCATGGGCATATGTCGCCGGAGGAGCGGGCGAAGGCGCGACGATGCGGGCGAATCGCGCGGCGTTCGACAACTGGCAGCTCGTGCCACGGATGCTTCGCGGGGTCGCCGACCGCGACCTGTCGGTGTCCTTGCTCGGTATGCGGCTGCCGGCACCGCTGCTGGTGGCGCCGATCGGGGCGGCGGGACTGGTGCGGCGCGGGGCGGACGAGATGGTGGGCGCCGCTGCAGCGACCGTCGGAGTGCCGTACATCCTGTCCAGCCAGGGCTCTTCCCCGATGGAGGCGACCGCCCGGGCGATGGGTGCTGGGCCGCGTTGGTTCCAGCTCTACTGGTCGACCGACGAGGCCCTGGTCGACTCGTTCATCGGGCGAGCCGAGGCGATGGGTGCTTCCGCGCTGGTCGTCACCCTGGATACGACGATGCTCGGCTGGCGGCCCCGGGACCTCAACCGCGGATCGCTGCCGTTCGCGCGGGGAATCGGGATCGCGCAGTACACCTCGGATCCGCGATTCCGGGACCTGGTGGCGGCGCGCGTGGCCGCCGGCGGTTCGGGCGGTTCCGGGCCGCGCCCGCGACCGACCCCGGGCGCAGTGCGGACGATCGCGTCGATGGCGCGCGAGCTGCCCGGCGGGTTCGTCGACAACCTGCGCTCGCCGCATACTCGCGCGGCGGTCGAGACGTTCCTGGCCATCTACTCGAAGCCGTCGCTGTCCTGGGCCGATCTGGAGACGTTGCCGTTGCGGACCCGGCTTCCGGTGCTGCTCAAGGGAATCCTTCATCCGGACGATGCGGTGCGAGCCCTCGAGCTGGGCGTGGCCGGCATCCTCGTGTCGAACCACGGCGGCCGTCAGGTGGACGGCGCCGTCGGGGCGTTGGATGCGCTGGTCGACGTGGTGGCGGCCTTGGGCGGTCCACAGTCAACATCGGTCCCGGTCATCCTGGACAGCGGTGTCCGTTCTGGGGCGGACGTGGTCAAGGCGTTGGCGCTGGGGGCGGCGGCGGTGACCGTCGGCCGGCCGCACGTGTATGGGCTGGCGCTGGATGGTTCGGCCGGGGTGCGCGCGGTCCTGGAGAACCTGATCGCGGAGCTCGACCTGACGTTAGGTCTGAGCGGAGTTCGCTCGGTCGCGGAGCTCTCGCCGGCGGTCCTTCGACGGGTGTGAGCGGGGCTGGCCGGTTCGGTCTTCGGGCCGGCTGCGTGCTAGCGTTTCGGGCGCGCTGAGGGCCCTCGTCGAGGGCGCCGAGGCCCACCTAGTCCGGGTGGCGGAATGGCAGACGCGCTAGCTTGAGGTGCTAGTGCCCTTTATCGGGCGTGGGGGTTCAAGTCCCCCTCCGGACAC
>JBKPQA010000230.1:0-5698 GCA_046733835.1 Actinomycetota bacterium | reverse complement strand
TCGGGCCGGGAACCTCGTACCCGAGGGCGACGACCCCGACGATCGTCCGCTCCCGCGGGATCCCGAACTCCTCATGCACGTCGTCGTGACACTCCGGCGGTACCCCGAAGAACAGCGCTCCCAGCCCCTGGTCGGTCGCCGTCAGCAGCATGAGCAGCGCCGCCATGCCGGTGTCGATGTCCCAGTAGGGAACCGGCCAGCGCGACTCGCTCCGGTCGGTCCAGCCCTTGTCCGGCGCGGCGTACCGCTCCAGATAGGCGTCCCTGTCAGAGCAGCAGATCACCAGCACCGGCGCGCTCTGCATGCCGCGTAGCCACTCGGTGTCCTCCTTCTCCTCCTCCCCGGCCGCCGCCCAGAACCGATCCCGATCCTCGTCCGAGGTGAGGACGACGAAGTCCCAGCCCTGGCTGAACCCGGCACTCGGCGCCCGTAACGCGTTGTCGAGGACGGCATCGAGGACGTCGTCGGGCACGGGACGGTCCGCTGCGTACCGGCGGACCATGTGACGGCGGCGGACGACGGCGGAGAACTCCATGCGGCGATGCTGCCAGCCGGTCGCGCGGATGGAACCATGGGGCCCATGCCCCGAGACCGCCGCGCCGGAGCGCCCGCGAGCGGCGGCCGGTTCGTCGACCCCTCGGAATGGGAGGCCGACGTGGTACTGCGCGACGGGTCCGTCGGCCATGTCCGTCCGATCCGGCCGGACGACGCCGATCGGATACGGACATTCCACTCGGGGCAATCGGAAGAGTCGATCTACCTGCGGTTCTTCGCGCCGATCCGAGAGCTGAGCGAACGTGACATCTACCGGTTCACCCACGTGGACAACGTGGACCGGGTGGCCCTCGTCGTGACCGTCCGCGACGCGATCATCGGCATCGGCCGCTGGGACCGCGTCGACGGCGGACGTTCTGCCGAGGTGGCCTTCAACATCTCCGACCACTACCAGGGCAAAGGCGTCGGCTCCGTCCTTCTCGAGCACCTCGCCGCCATCGGACAGGAGCTCGGCGTCCAGCGGTTCACCGCCGAGGTCCTCCCGCAGAACCGCCGAATGCTCAACGTGTTCAAAGAGGCCGGGTATGCGGTTCACCACCACTTCGAGGATGGCGTGGTGATGGTCGGCTTCGACATCCGGCCGACCGAGCAGTCGACCGCGGTCCGACTCGCCCGGGAGCACCGGGCCGAGGCGGTCAGCGTCCATGGCCTGCTCCACCCCGCGTCGATCGCCGTCGTGGGCGCCAGCCGGCGGACCGCCTCCATCGGGCACCGGTTCCTCGCCAATCTCCTCGGCGGCGGGTATGCCGGCCCCGTGTACGCGGTGAACAACGAGGCGCTCGAGGTGCTCGGCCTTCCGGCGTACGCGCGCGTCGGCGAGATCCCGGGGCCGGTCGACCTGGCCGTGGTCGCCGTACCGGCGGACAGCGTCCTCGCGGTCGTTGAAGAGTGCGCCGCGAAGGGGGTCCGGTACCTCCTCGTCGCGTCCGGAGGGTTCGCCGAGAGAGGGGACGACGGCACCGAACGTCAGGAGCAGCTACGCCGGCGCGCCCGCGAGAGCGGGATGCGCGTCGTGGGCCCGAACTCCTTCGGCCTCATCAACACCGACCCGGAGGTCGGTCTCAACGCCTCTCTGGCGCCGCGGATGCCGCGGGCCGGCGGTCTCGGCCTCTTCGCCCAGAGTGGAGCGCTCGGGATCGCCGTCCTGGACTCGGCCGACCGGCGCGGCCTCGGGCTGTCGATCTTCGCCTCCGCCGGCAACCGGGCCGACGTCTCCGGTAACGACTTCCTGCAGTACTGGATCGACGACGACAACACCGTCGCCGTCGGCCTCTACCTGGAGTCGATCGGCAACCCCCGCAAGTTCTCTCGCATCGCTCGAGCCCTGTCGCAACGCAAGCCCGTGATCGCCGTCTCGTCGGGCGTCTCTGCCTACGGCGCGCCTCCCGGGCACCGCATCCGTACGACCCGAATGCCCCCCGGCGCCTTCCGCGCGATGCTGCGGCAGGCGGGCGTGATCCGGGTCGAGAACGTGCACCAGCTGTTCGACGTGGCGCAGCTGCTCATCCATCAGCCGTTGCCCGCCGGCCAGCGGGTCGCGGTCGTGGGCAACTCCGACGCGCTGGGTGCCCTGACCGCCCAGGCGGCCCTCAGCTGGGACTTGGAGATCGCCCACGGTCCGGTCTCGCTGCCCGCCGACGCCCCGGCCGACCGGTTCTCCGAGGCGCTGCAGGCGGCCTTCGCCGATCCGAACGTGGACAGTGTCCTCACCTGCTTCATCCCGCCACTGGAGACTGTCGACGAGAAGGTGATCACCGCGGTCCGCGACGCCTCGCGGTCTAGTGGCAAGACCTGCGTCGCGACGTTCCTCGGGATGTCCGGCGTCCATGAGGCACTTGAGGCGGAATCCCCCGAAAGCGGTAGCGACCCCGGTTCAGGTGACGCATACCGGCGAATCGTCCCTGTCTACGAAATGCCGGAGTATGCGGTGCGCGCCCTGGCCGCGGCGACGAGATACAGCCAGTGGCGGGCCAAGGACCGCGGGCAGCCCGTCGACCCGGTCGACATCGACCGCACCGCCGCGGCGAAACTCGTCGAGGAGATCCTTGCCGACGCGCCCGACGGAAGGCCGTTGAGCGGGTCAGAGACGAGCCGGCTGCTCGCCGCATACGGGATCCATGTCTGGGAATCCCGGCTGGTCAATACCGCGGACGAGGCCGTGGCGGCGGCCGACGCCCTCGGGTACCCGGTGATCCTCAAGACCACGTCTCCGGTGCTCCGCCACCAGCCCGGCGTCAGCGGGATACGTGCGGACCTGACCGGCCCCGAGGCCGTCCGCACGGCCCTGGACTCGATCCGGGCGAGGCTCGGCGTGATCGCGCAGGGGTCGTTCCTGGTCCAGCGGATGGCTCCGCCCGGCGTCAGCTGCGTGCTGTCCAGCGTCGAGGACCCGCTGTTCGGACCGGTGGTCAGCTTCTCGGTGGCCGGCCCGCCGACCGACCTGCTCGGCGACATCGCCCACCGCATCCCGCCACTCACCGACGTCGACGTCCAGGACCTTCTGGATGCGGTCCGAGCCGCGCCGATGCTCAACGGTCACCGCGGCGCCATGCCGGTCCACCGGGCGGCGCTGGCGGACCTGGTAGCCCGGCTCTCCTGCCTGGCCGACGACCTCCCCGACGTCGACCATGTTCAGCTCAACCCGGTGAACGCCTGGACCGGCGGCGTGGACGTGCTCGACGCGGAGATCTCGGTCCATCCCGCCTTGATCCGCAAGGACTCCGACAAGCGCGTCATGACCTGAGCCACCCCACGAAGTTCTTCGCTTCGCCTCGATACTTCGCGGGGACCCCGACGTGACTCCCGCCGGTCAGGAGGCGGGCGAGTCGTCGGTATGCGGTTCCGGCACCTCGGTCTCCTGCCCCGGCACGCCCTGAGGTCGCCCGGTGCGCCGCTCGAGCTCCAACCGGAGCAACGCGACCTCCTCGGCCACCGTCCGGGCGGACTCCTCGAGGGTGGAGATCTCGATGCTCAGCTGGATGCAGACGAGCAGCAGAACGAGGAACGCCAGGATGAAGACGAGGTTGATGGGCGTGGTGACGCCGGCCAGCGCGGTGAGCCATCCCGTTATCGCCGGGATGAAGGTCAGGACGACCACGCCGACGATGACCGCGAACCACAGAACGCTGTACTTCTCCCTCAGCCGCTGCGTGCGCAGCAGCCAGAAGAGGGCCAGAAGCAAGAGCGCCGCGACGACGAGAGCAAACGGGTAGCCGCTCTGCGCAAGGAGATTCATGCGCCCAGCTCCTCGTAGCGGCGGTACGGCACGCCCTTCAGCTCGGGCCGCGGGCGCGTAAGGGCCAGCCCCAGGGCGAGCACGGCCCGTCCTAGAAACGCCGCGGACCGAGCCGGTCCGTGCGAGGGCTGCCCACCGGCCCGGGGCCGCATCACGACGCCCACCTCCCGAAGGACCAGGTGAGACCGGGCCGCCACGACGAGGGATTCGACGGTGTCACCGAGGTACTCGGCCGGGTAGGACCGCGCGAAGAGCTCGATCGCCCTCGGGCCGCAGGCCTTGAACCCGGACGTCGTGTCCGTGAGCCGGGTGTGGGCGATGCGCGAGATCGTCCCGGACAGCAGGCTCATCGCCCAGCGCCGGGGCCCGCGCGCGACGAAGGCGCCGTCGCCCGCGACCCGCGCTCCGATGACGATGTCGGCGCCCTGGGCCAGGACGCTGAGGAGAGCCGGGATGTCGGCCGGGTTGTGCTGCCCGTCCGCGTCGACCTGGACCGTGACCGCATACCCGAGCCGTTGTGCATACCGGTATCCGGTCCGCATCGCCGCGCCGACTCCGAGGTTCACCGGGAGGTGCGCGACCAGCGCTCCGGAGGCCTCGGCGACCCTGCCGGTGGCATCGTCGGAGCCGTCGTCGACAACGAGGATGTCCGCGAGCACGTTGCCGGCGAGGAGCGCCGCACGGGTCTCCTCGACGACCTCGGCGAGGGTGGCCTCCTCGTTCCAGGCCGGGATGATGACGAGCACCCGCCGGGGCTCGGGGCGCTGTGACGAAGTCACACCGTCGAGGCTATCCCGTGGGGCCGTGCCCGTTGGTGAGGCCGCGGACCGGTCCGGCCGGTCCAAGGTGCAAGGATGGTTGCATGGCCCCATCACGCGACATGCGGTCGGCGCCGGTCCTTCCGGCCGACCTCACCGCCGCCATCGAGCGAGCGGGCTACTATCCGGCCCTCGTCGCGGACGTCGTCGAGTCCGCCCTCGGCCCCGACACGGTCGTGGCGCACCTCGTCCACCAGGAGACGACATTCGACCAGGATGCGGTGCGTCGGCACATCACGGTGCTGGCCATGACGCCCACTCGGCTGGTCATCGCCCACGCGGACGACCACGAGGGCGTTCCGGGAACCGGCGGCGAGGGCGATGCCGGCCTGCCGGTCGCCACGGCGACGAGTGAGACGGTCCCCCTCACGTCGGTCCGGGGCGTCATGCTCACGCATGTCGTCAGCTCGCCCGACACCTACGTCCCGGGCTCGCTCGGCCGGGAGATCACCCTCACTATCGGCTGGGGTGCGGTCGCCCGCATCGACATCGTGCCCGCGACCTGCGGCGACCCGGAGTGCGACGCCGACCACGGGTTCGAGGGGACCGTCGCCTCTGACGACATCTCGTTGCGGATCAGCTCTGACGCCGACGGTGACCGGGCGCTGACCGACGCCCTCGGCTTCGCCCGGACGCTGTCCGGCGCCATCGGCGGACCCACCCGGTCCTGACGGGTGGTCGACGGGTCGGGGCCGGCGCTGCCGGCCGCCCCGGACTACGACACTGGCACGCTGGCCTCGGTCCTGCCGGCGGTGGCACGGAGCCTTGGCTCCATCCGGTATGCGTCGGCCCCGGACCTTGGTCTCGGCGCGGCGGAGCGTGCGGTGGTCGTCCTCGTCGACGGCCTGGGTTACGAGCAGCTGGCGCGGCGGTCCGGCCACGCGCCGTTCCTGCGTGAGCATCTCGCGTCGGCGCGCCGGCTCGACTCGGGGTTCCCGTCGACGACCGCGACCGCGATGGGGTCGTTCGGCACCGGTGCTCCGCCGGGCGGTCACGGGCTGGTGGGGTACGAGGTGCTCGATCCCGCCCAGGACCGGGTGTTCAACGAACTGTCATGGGAGAACGGTCCGGACCCGTTCATCTGGCAACC
>JBKPQA010000229.1:0-4652 GCA_046733835.1 Actinomycetota bacterium | reverse complement strand
GGTACGCGCTCGCCGGCGGGACGACGTCACCCGACAAGTGCTCCAAATCGGCCGCCGGCACCTCACGGAGTACGGCGCCGCCGCCCTGTCGCTACGGGCGGTGACCCGCGATCTCGGCATGGTGTCGTCGGCGGTGTACCGCTACGTCGGGAGCCGGGACGAGCTGCTGACCCTGCTGGTCGTCGACGCATACAGCGAGCTCGGCGACGCAGTCGATTCCCGGCTAGCGGACTCGCGGAGAGCGGCGTGGGACACGCGGATCCTGCTTGTTTGCAACGCGGTCCGTGAGTGGGCATTGCGTGAGCCGGCGCGCTACGCCTTGCTGTATGGGAGCCCGGTGCCCGGATACGAGGCACCGGGAGAGCAGACGACGGAGCCCGGCACCCGGGTCATCCTGGCGCTGCTGCGCCTCGTCGCCGAGGGCGTAGCCGCTGGAGATATCACCGACGGCCCGGCTCTCGTCCCGGTGCCCCGGCCGCTGCGGGTGGACCTGGCCAGGGTGACCGCTGACGTCGGCATGGACGTCGACCCGGCGGTGATGGCCCGAGCGGTGCTCCTGTGGGCCACGCTCTTCGGCGCCGTAAGCCTCGAGGTGTTCGGTCAGTTCGGCAAGGACACGTTCACCGAGCGGAGCATGTTGTTCGAGCACCAGATGCGACTAGCCCTGACGGTGGTCCGCGGCTAACCGGTTCGCACGAAGTGTCGGCGCGGAGAACCTTGCGGGGTGACTCAGCCGATGGCCGAGCCGTCCACGCTGCCCAGGTCCATGTGAATGACCTCCCAGACGTGGCCGTCCGGGTCGGCGAAGCTGTGGCCGTACATCGGGCCGTCCTCCATCTTGGGCAGCCAGGGCGAGCCGCCCGAGGCGAGCGCCGCGCCCACAAGGCGGTCGACCTCCTCCGGTGACTCCGCGTTCAGACACGTGATGGCCGTCGGGCCGTCTCGGGGATCGCCGACCGGCCCGGTGACGAACTCGGCGAACCGGTCGCGGCTGACGAGCATGACGACGATGGTCTCCGAGACGACGATCGCGGCGGCTTGGTCGTCGGAGAACGCTTCGTTGACCGAAAAGCCGAGGGCGGTGTAGAAGTCCCGTGAGGTCCGCAGGTCCGTGACCGGCAGGTTCACGAAGATCATCCGCCTCATGCCGGTGAGACTGTCACGGCCTGAAGAATCTGTCGGCCGGGTGTCCGTGGCAACGCGTAGTTTCGTCCTCATGACTTCCGTGGCCCGCCAGACCCGTACCGCGACGACCGAGCCCGCTGTCGACCACGTGCAGACCGACCGCGAGTTCATGGCCCTCGTCGAGCCGCTGCGAAGTGAGCTGATGGCCCACTGCTACCGGATGCTGGGCTCGGTGCACGACGCCGAGGACCTCGTGCAGGAGACGTATATCCGGGCGTGGCGAGCCTTCCACGGCTTCGAGGGACGGTCCTCGCTACGCACGTGGATGTACCAGATCGCGACCAATACCTGCCTCACGGCCCTGCAGAGCCGTTCCCGCCGACCCCTGCCCACCGGCCTCGGAGCACCGGCGTCCGACCCGACCGGAGCGCTGGAATCCCGGCCCGAGATCACCTGGCTCGAGCCGATGCCCGACCGGCTGATCGCCGGCGCGGGCACCGCCCCCGACGACCCCGAGGCGACCGCCGTCACCCACGACTCGATCCGGATCGCCTTCATCGCCGCGCTCCAGCACCTCACGCCCACCCAGCGGGCGGTCCTGATCCTCCGCGACGTCCTCAACTGGCGGGCGGCCGAGGTCGCCACAGCCCTCGACACGACGGTCGCCGCCGTCAACAGCGCGCTCCAGCGGGCCCGCGCCCACGTCGAAAAGCTCGCCCCCGCCGACGAGGCATCCTCCCAGCTCAGCGCCGACGATCCCGAGACCAAGGCGAAGCTGGAGCGATACGTCGCGGCGTTCGAGGCCTACGACATCGAGACCATCGTCGAGATGCTCACCACCGACGCGATCTGGGACATGCCCCCGTACACCGGCTGGTACCAAGGCAACGAGGCCATCGGGAAGCTCATCGCCACCCAGTGCCCGGCCAACAAGGCAGGCGACATGCGGCTGGTGCCGACCACGGCGAACGGGCAACCCGCGTACGGGCTCTATATGAGGTCGGAGGACGGCCGGATGCTGCCGTTCCAGCTCCAGCAGCTGACGGTGGGCCCGCTCGGCGTCGAACGGGTCACCGCCTACTTCGACGTGCGGCTCTTCGAGACGTTCGGTCTGCCCGCGGAGCTGCCCGCGGCCTAAACGAGGATCAGCCGGCCCACCGCGCCACAAAGAGGGTGGCGGCGGCGCCCGGCGCCGGGCGGGTCGCGACGTAGAGCCGGTCGCCGACGAGAGCGGCGGCGATCGGAAGGCCGGCCGGTCCCGCGGAGACCGCCCATGAACCCGTCTCCGACCGGCTGAGGACGGCGGCGGTCGCCCCGTTGGGGCTCGCGATGAGGGAGAACGAGCGGGCGATGACCGGCGCGGGGATGACGTCCTGGTCGCCGACCGCGAGCGCGGGCAGGCCGCTCTCCCGGATCACGCGGTCGCCGTCCAGGGACCACACGGCCAGCCGGCCATCGACCTGGCCCGCCACGACACAGCCAGTGGCGGACGGTGCGCCGCAGCGCGCTGAGACGCTCTCGCTGTGGGCACCGGAGTCCGGCAGGTCGATGCGGCGCCAAGCGGTGTTGACTCCCGACGACCGCCACACCGCGGCGGTCTGCTTGACGCCGTCGTCCAGGTGCAGCAAGGAGCCGGTCACGAGGATCCCGTCGCCGTCGCTCGTCGCGCCGCGGGGTCCGACGAGGAGCGTCGACGTGCTTTGGAGGGCGGTACCGGCCGGATCCTGACGGGTCCAGATCGGGTCGGCGAAGGTCCACACCGCGGCGTCGAGACCGGCCTGAGCACCGCCCCAGCTGCCGATCAGTGCGTCCCCGACCGGCGTGATGACGGCGTCGACGAGCTCGCCTGCGCCCCATCCGCCGAACGTGTAGAAGTTCTGCGGCAGCTCCTGAACGCCGGCGAGGGTCCCGCTCCAGGTGGTCCAGCGGACGTTCGCGTGGGCACCGCCATTCGCGCCGCCGATCGCGACGATCCGGGTTCCGTCACTGACGACGGAATACCAGCGGGCGATCGGCGCATACGGCGACTGTGGCGTGAGCGGTACGGACTGGGAGGCGTCTGTGGCGTCAAGCACGAGCATCACTGGCGAAGGCGTGTCAGGGGTGTCCCCCGCCTTAAGACCACCGACCAGGAGCCGGTCGCCCATCGCGGTCAGCGTCTTCGGCTCGACGCCGGTAGGCAGCTCCACCGTGCTCCAGGCCACATGCGGGCCGGTTCGCCCTGAGGCCGTAGTCGGGGTCGAGCCGGCAGGGTCACCACTCGCGCACGCAGTCAGTGCCGCCGTGGCGACCACCGCGGTCCCCACGGCCGCAATCCACCGAGCCGCGGCGCAGGCCATCGCGCCAGTATCACTCCGCGGATCTAGCGCAGATCTTGGGTGGGCACGTCCTACCCGGTGTCCCGAGCACCGGTCGGCCTTGGTGCCCCCCACGTCGATATTGTCCCAGCCGGCTGACGACCGGGGGGATCGACTCAGGCCAGGGCGTCGAGGCGCTCGAGCGCGTCGGACCACCGCTGCTGCAGGGCTGCCCGGTCCGGCCCGGCCGGCTCGTGGCGCAGCAGGACTCGGGTCCCGTCACCCTCAGGAGCGAGATGGAGGTCGACGAGCGATCGCGGGGAGTCGGCGTCTGCATGCCAGGACACGCGCACCTGTTCCAAGGGGTGGTAGCTGCGCCAGACGCCGTGGGTGCCGTCGTCGGCGTGCCACGGTTCGCCCTTGCCACCGAGGCGGGCGCCGCGGCCGAGCAGGGCCTGGACGCCGTCGTTGGTGGTGAGGACGCGCCACACGTGGTCGACGGAGTGGGGCAGCACGGTGTCGATCTCCACGGTGTCGGTCTCCACGGTGTCGGTGTCCACGGTGTCGATCGCCGCAGGATTCTGCTCCGCGACCCCGGGCGCCTGGTCTGTCTTCTCGTCGACCGCCTCGCTTGGTGCCGTGTCGGACATTCGAGCCTCCTTGGTCGGGCCCCGCCGCGCCACACTGCCGGCGGTCTGGAGTTCATGGCCCAGGGCACCTATGTCACCGCGTCCGGGCCTTCGCCGCCACCCCTACTGCTGAGAAATCTCGAGGATCACGACCAGGACACGGTGTGTCTTCAGAGTCGCCTCCATCGTGCGTCTCCCGGCCGTCACTACTACCGTGACGAGAGGCCTAAGGGACTGGGCCGACCCCCCAATACAAGGAGTGCGCCGATATGGACGCCTGGGTGTGGATTTTGATCATCGTCGTCGTCGTCGCGATCATCGCGGCGGTGATGGCGACCCGCTCGCGGCAGCGGGAGAACCGCCGTACCGAGGCCGCTGACCTGCGAGCGCCGACGGCCGACCATCACATGGAGCTGCGCGAGAAGGAAGCGGCCGCGGCAGCGTCCGAGGCCGAGGCCCGGCGAGTTCGTGCCGAGGCGGACCAGCGCGCCGCTGAGGCGCAGCACCTGGAGGTGCAGGCTCAACGGGCGGCCATGGACCGCGAAACGGCGGCATCCACCAGTGCGGAGAAGCTGCGCCGGGCCGACGCTCTCGACCCCGA
>JBKPQA010000228.1:0-10194 GCA_046733835.1 Actinomycetota bacterium | reverse complement strand
CACCCGGTCCGCGTCGTGAGCGGTGTGGAGCCGGTGGGCGATGGCGACCACCGTGCGACCAGACACGACCGCGGCCAGCGACCTCTCCAGGTGCCGGGCCGCTCGCGGGTCGAGCAGCGAGGTGGCCTCGTCGAGGACGAGAGTATGCGGGTCGGCCAGCACCAGCCGGGCCAGCGCCAGCTGCTGCGCCTGGGCGGTGGTCAGCTGATGCCCGCCGCTGCCAACCACTGTCTCCAACCCACGCGGCAGCCCGAGCGCCCACACCCGAGCGTCGACTGCCTCGAGAGCCGCCAGCAGCGTGTCCTGTGATGCGCCCGGCCGGGCGAGCAGGAGGTTGTCCTCCAGCGTGCCGACGAAGACATGGTGTTCCTGCGTGACGAGGGCGACCTCGCCGCGCAGCCGCTCCAGCTCGAGGTCGACGAGCCGCACGCCGCCGACGTCGACCCGACCGGTCCGCGGTCCGTCGATCCCCGCCATCAACCGGCCCAGCGTCGACTTGCCCGCCCCCGACGGCCCGACGATGGCGAGCCGCTCGCCCGGCACCAGATCCAGGGACACGCCCTTGAGCACGTCGCGTCCGGCCCGGTACGCATACCGGACGTCGTCGACCTCGAGGTGCGCGTCGCGTGGGGTCTCGCCGGTGGCCGAGCGGTCCGGCGGCACATCGGCGATGCCGATGACGCGGGCCAGGGACGTCGCCGCGACCTGGATCTCGTCGAGCCACATGAGCAGATCGTCGAGCGGCATGGCGAGGGCCTGGACGTAGAGCGCCACGGCCGTCACCGTGCCGACCGTGGTCTGTCCGTTGGCGACCAGAAAGCCACCCCAGAGCAGCGTGGCCGCCACCGGTAGCAAGTAGGCCACCTCGACCAGCGGGAACCACCACATCCGCAGGTGGAGGGTGTACATCTCGGCGTCGAAGGCGTCGCCGATGGCCGCATCGATCCTCGCTCGCCGCCGGCGCCGGAGCCGCAGCGCGTCCACCGTGCGGGAGCCGTCGACCGTCTCGGTTACGACGCCGTTCATCACCGCGTACGTGGCTCGCTCGCGCAGGTAGCCGTCCGGCGCATACCGGAGGTACCACCGCGTCGAGAACCACAGCAGCGGGAACCCCACGACGATGGCTAGCGCGACCATCCACCCGGTGAGAAAGGCGGCGACCACCGTGATGGTCACCGTCACGGCGGCCACGAAGATCGACGGGATCCCGAACCGGGCCACGTACGACAGCGCCTCGACGTCGTTGGTCGTCCGTGACACCAGGTCGCCGGTGCCCGCCCGCTCCACTGTCGACAGCGGCAGCGACACGACCCGAGTCATGAACTGCTCGCGCAGCTCGGCGAAGAAGTCCTCGCCCATCCGGAACGACGCCCGCCGCGCGAACCAGGTCAGCACCGTCTGGACGGCGACCGCGACCGCCAGCGCCACGGCCAGCCCGTTCACGCTATCGATCGGGCCTTGCTGGGTCACCGTGTCGACGAGCAGGCCGACGATCCGTGGGGCGGCGAGAGCCGCGATCGCGGCGAGGCTTTGCAGGCCGAGGACGAGGGCGAGCTGCCGCCCGTGCTGCCGCAGGATTCCGAGGGTATGCGTGCGCACGGAGGACATCTCGGCGACCGGAAGTGTGGCCGCGGTCGGCGGCGTCATGAGGAACGCCATCAGTCCTCCCCTCGCATGACGACGGCCCGGTAGGCCGGGTTGGCGTGCAGCAGCTCGTGGTGGCGGCCGCCTGCAGCGACGACGCCGTCCTGCAGGAACAGCACCCGGTCGGCGTGGTCGAGCAGCAGCGGGCTGGCGGTCATGACCGCCGTGGTGAGGCCGCGCCGAGCCGCGGCCAGGCGGCCGGCGATGCGGGCCTCGGTATGCGCGTCCACGGCGCTCGTGGGCTCGACGAGGACCAGCGCTTCCGCGTCGGTCAGCAGGGCGCGGGTCAGGACCAAGCGCTGCCGTTGGCCGCCGGAGAACGACCGCCCACGCTCCACGACCTCGCTGTCGAGCCCGCGCGCCAGCGCCTCGAGCACGTCCTCGCCGCTGGCAACGGAAAGGGTGCGCAGGATGGCGGCGTCGTCGTGGCGGCGCCACGGGTCGAGCTCGTCCCGCAGCGTCCCCGTGAACAGCCGCGGGTCGGTCTCACTGACCACGACTCGCCGCCGGACGGTGTCGAGCGGCAGGTCGAGCAGCGCCGTGTCGCCCAGCCGGACGCCGGCCGCGTCGAGCCCGAACCGGCCCAGTCGGTCGGCGAGCGCCGCCGACTCCTCGGGTCGCGCGGACACGATGGCGGTGAGCAGGCCCGGCTCGACGACCACGCCGCTGCGTTCGTCGACGAGCGGAACGCCACTCGGCGGCTCGGCGGCGTGGCGGGCCGGGTCCTCGTCGTCGCGGTGGTCCGGCGTCACGGACAGGACGCGGACCAGCTTCCCGGCGCCGATGTGGGCGCGGCTGTACCGGTCGACGAACTCCGTGGCGGTCCGCAGCGGCAGGACCAGGAAGGCGGAGTACCCGTAGAACGCGACCAGCTCGCCGACCGAGATGTCGCCGGCCAGGGCGTACCGCGCTCCGAGCCAGGTCACGACGAGGACGAAGACGCCGGGCAGCAGCACCTGCGCCGCGTCGAGACCCGCCTGGACCCCCGCCACTCGGTAGCCAACCCCGCGCACCTGCTGGGACTGACTCGCATACCGGCGCAGGAACGTCTGCTCGCCCCCGATTCCGCGCAGCACACGCAGGCCGGCGACCGTGTCGGCGCCGAGCCCGATGAGCCGGCCGGCCTCTTCGCGCTGGTGAGCCTGGCGGCGCTGCAGCGGTCGGACGAGGAAAGCCAGGAGTGCCACCAGGATCGGCAGCCCGACGAGCACGACGAGACCGAGGGTGCGGGACGTCGTCACGAGGATGATGGCGACGACGACGAAGCTCACGACGGCCCCGGCCATCCGGGCCAGCGCGTCGAACAGGCCGCCGAGCCGCATCGCATCGGCCGCCACCACCGCGACGACGTCACCGGTGGGCGTGTGACGGGGGAGGGCCTCGCCCACGTCGGCGCTGTGCCAGCCGACCAGCTGGATCGAGCGGAACGCAGCCCGCAACCAGTTGTGCACCGCGAACCAGTGCCGCCAGGCACCCGCCAGCGCACTGATCACGCCGAGCCCGACGAGGCCGGCACACCAGAGCAGGAGGCGTTGTCCGTCGGCCCCGACGATCCCCTCGTCGATCGCTTTGCTCATCGCGAAGGGAAACAGGGCCTGCGTCACCATCCACAGAACACCGAAGAACGTCGCCACGACGAGGGTGCGCCACTGTCCCCGGCCCACCCAGCCCAGGAAGCTCAGTGGGCCGCGCAGGTCCGGGGTGCCCGGATGCTCGTACGGAAGACGCACATCGAATGACGGTACGCGGGACCTCCGACGTCTCCCAGCGGTTTTCCAGCTGACACCCGCGGCCCGTAGCCTAGGCGGGTTGCCCGCTATGCCAACAGGATCCGCCCGTGTCTATCGAGTCCGAGCCCGTGTCGACCGTCCGCACTGTCCCGCACGGCAGCCGCGCCGCCGTCGTGGCCGTCGGCTCCCTCTTCGCCACGAACGGGTTGGTGATCGGCGGCTGGGCCGGTGTCCTGCCCGCCCTGCGCACCCGTCTCGGGATCGACGCCGGTTTCCTCGCGGTGCTGCTCTTCGTCGTTGGCGTAGCCGCGGTCATCTCCATGCAGGTCGGAGGCCGCCTCGCCGACCGCGTAGGCGCCCGGCGCGTGACGCTGGCGGTGCTGCCGCTGATGATCGTCGGCGCGGCCGTGCTGGCGTTCGCGACGTCCTTCCCCGTCGCCGTCGTGGCGGGGATTTTCATCGGTCTCGGCAACGGCGCCATGGACGTCGCGATGAACGCCCTTGGGGTGACCGTCGAGAAGGCTCGGCCGATCCCGGTGATGAGCCGGTTCCACGCCTTTTGGAGCATCGGGTCGTTCGCCGGGGCCGCGGTTGTCTTTCTCAGCGCGTGGGCGGTCGGCGACGACAACGGGTCGGTCGTTATGCCGGCGATGCTCACTGTCGCGGTGCTCGGCCTTGCCTCGCTGCTGGTGACGATGCGGTGGATCCCCGAGACGGAACCGGCCCCGCATACCGTCGACGGCAAGCGGGAGAAGATCCCGCCGGTCGCCTGGCTGCTCGGCGCTATGGCGGTGTGCTTCGGCCTCATGGAGGGCACCGCCTACGACTGGTCCTCGATCCACATGGCTGACGTCGCCCACATCGACCCTGGGACCGCGTCCATCGCCGTGGTCACGGTGACGCTGTTCATGGTGGCGATGCGGCTCGCCGGAGACTGGGCGGTCGCCCGCTTCGGGCATCGGCCGGTGGTGTGGGTCGGAGCGGCGGCGGCGGCAGTCGGGTATGCGATCACGGTGGTGGCGACGCCGGTGCCGGTGCTGCTGGTGGGCTGGGCCTTCGTCGGGTTCGGCGTGGCGATGATCGCACCGCAGGTGTATGCGACGTCGGGCTACCTTGGTGGCGGCCGAATGCTCGCAGTGGTGGTGACGTTCGGATATGCGGCGTTCCTCAGCGGCCCGGCGATTCTCGGCTGGCTGGTGCACACCTTCGGGGTGCAAAAGGCGATGTTGCTGCCCTTCGCGCTGTCCTTCGTCCTCGTCGTCATCACCAGGTGGATGCCGGCCATCGAGCGGGACCCGCAGCCGGCCCCCTGACGAGCCCGGGTCGGGCTGCGGTCGTCAGACCTGCGCGACCAGCCGGCGAACCATGTCGAGGGTGCGCTCGACGTCGGAGTCGTCGGTCGACCAGTTGCTGACCGACACGCGCAGCACGGCGCGTCCCTGCCAGGTCGACCCGGAGATCCACGCCGTCCCGTCCTCGACGATCTTCGCGCCGAGCGCGCGAGTTCGCTCATCGCTGTCGAGGGCCATGCACACCTGCGTGTACGGCACCTCGTTGAGCACCTCCACGCCGTCGATGGCCTGGAGCCCGGCAGCGATCTCTGTTGCCCGCGTGGCCAGCCGTTCGACGAGCAGGGATACGCCCGACCGGCCCAACGACCGCAGCGCCGCCCACACCGGCACGCCGCGGGCGCGCCGAGACATCTCCGGGACCTTCTCGTAGGGGTTGCCCGGACCGGACGGGTCCGCCGCGGCCAGATAGCTGGCGTGCACCCCGAACGACCCCCGCACCGCCGCTCGCTCGCGGACGACGGCAATGCCGCAGTCGTAGGTCACATTGAGGGTCTTGTGCGCGTCGGTCGCCCACGAGTCCGCCTCGGCCATTCCCTCGACTAGCGGCCGCAGCCGCGGGCTGGCCGCGGCCCAGAGACCGAAGGCTCCGTCCACGTGCACCCATGCGCCGCGTTCGTGCGCCGCGCGAATGGTGTCGGTGAACGGGTCGAAGGCGCCCGAGTGCAGGTTCCCCGCCTGGAGGACCACGAGGATCGGCTCGCCGTCGGGGACGTCGGCGAGTGCCGCCGTCAGCGCGTCCGGGCGGATCCGGCCCTGGTCGTCGGCCTCGACCAGCGTGGCCGCGCCCAACCCCAGGTAGCGCAGCGCAAGGTCGACGCTGTCGTGGCGCTCCTCCCCGGCCAGCACGTGCACTCGCGGCGCGCCCTGCAGTCCGGCCGTCTCCACGTCCCAGCCCTGTCGGGCGAGCACGGAGTGGCGTCCCGCAGCGAGACCAACCATGTTCGCGGTCGTCCCACCGGTCGTGAAGGAGACGTCCGCTGCCTCCGGCAGCCCCAGCACCTCGAGGAGCCACGTCCCGGCGGTCTCCTCCAGAGCCGAGATGGCCGGCGTCGGGTTGCGCATTCCCGCGTTCTGGTCCCAGGCGCTGACCAGCCAGTCAGCGGCGAGCGCCGCCGGCAGCGTGCCGCCCATGACCCATCCGAAGAAGCGCCCGGAGGGGATCGCCATGAGCCCGGGTTCGACGGAGCGCACCATGAGCTCGATCACGTCGGTGGGATCGGTCGGTCCCTCCGGGAGCCCACCGTCAAGCGCGGCCAGCAGCGGCTCGACGTCGGTCTGCGGACCGACCGGTCGTCGGTCGAGCGAACCGAGCCACTCGACGGCAGAGGCGTGAGCGAGAGCCAGCGGCTTCTCGAACTGGGCCGGATCCGAAGCCATGGACGTCAAGGAGACCAGATCAGAAGAGCTGATACACGCCCTTCGCCAGGAAGAACCCCTTCTTGCCGGTCGTGTTGATGCAGGTCATGCCGATGTTCTCGCTGAGGCACTGGAAGGGCGATCCCTGCGCCGTCGCGATGGTGCCGTACTGCAGCACCGGCATGCCCGGATGGAACATCGTGTCGCCGTTGCAGACGGGCTTGGGGGTGTCGCCGCTCCACTCGATGCGGCCGACGTCCTTGGGTCCGCCGCCGCCGGTGTCGCAGGTGCCCGCCGGCGGCGTGATCCGGCCCTCGCCGACCTCGCAACCGGGTGGTATGCCGCCGGACGAGCTGATCGAGCAGTAGATGTTGCCGGTGGGGCTGGTGAACGCGGCCTTGGCGGCGACGTCGACCTTGCCCGCCGCGAAGTGCTGCATCGCCTGCGCGTAGGTCTTGGGTGGCGTCGTGGTCGGGGTGGTCGTCGTCGAGGACGTGCTGGTCCCCGTCGGCGTCGGCGTGATGGTCACCGTCGTGGTTCGCGGCGTCGCCGGGGCGTCACCACCGCAGGCACTCAGAAGGAGTGGGACGAGGGCCACCGTCACGGCTGCGGCCAGAGTGCCCAGCGGGCGTGGGCGGTTCGTCACGGGGGACAAGAGTGCCACAGGCCAGTGGTCCCGAACCGCGCTGTGACGGACGGTTCTGCCACACCGGCCCGGTCGCATACAGCACGGTCGCTTAGCCTGGAACGGTGCTGAGGACGATGCTCAAGCCGCGCTGGCTGGGGCTCCTCGGGGTGCTCGTCGTGCTCCTCGTGGCGTTCACGTTCCTCGGCTTGTGGCAGCTGAGCGTCGCCCGCGACGACGCGCGCCGGGAGGCCCTCGCCCAGGCACCGAGTCAGGCGGCAGTGGCCCTCGACCAGGTGCTCTCGCCACACACCGCGTTCCCGGCGGAGGCCTCCGGTCGGCCGGTGACCATGACCGGAAGGTATGACGCCAGCGGCCAGGTCCTCGTCCTCGACCGCCGGCTCGCCGGGAGCTCCGGATCCTGGGTGGTGACCCCGCTGGTCGTCGACGGGTCCGGCGCTCGCATTGCGGTGCTCCGCGGGTTCGTCGTGGACGAGTCGGGAAGGGGCCCGGCGCCGACGGCAACGGGGCCGGTCTCGGTGACGGGAACGCTGGCTCCGGGTGAGTCGCCCTCGGGCGCGTCCCTGCCCGACGGCCAGCTGGGGTCCGTCGACCTGGCCCGGCTGGTCAACCGCTGGCCGGGTGAGCTGTACAACGCGTTCGTCATCGCCACCGCCGAGTCGCCGGACGCGAGCCCCGGAGTGCAGCGGGTCCCGCCGCCCGCGATCCCGGCCGGACTGACCTGGCGCAATGCCGCATACGCCCTGCAGTGGTGGGTCTTCGGTCTGTTCGCCGCTTACATGTGGTGGAGGATGGTGCGTGACGACCACCGCCGCGACCAGGCGGCGGCGACCGAGATCCATCCCGCGGGAGTGACGACGTGACCACCTATCCCTCGACGCTGGCCAAGCCGGCCGACATCCGGAAGGCGCTGGCCTTCTACCGCGTCATGGCGGTGATCGCCGGCATCGCCCTGTTCGTCCTGATCGCGGCGATGTTCGTCAAGTATGGCCCGCCACAGAACCCTCGCTTCTCGGCGGTATGGAGCCCGATCCACGGGCTGATCTACCTCGTGTATGCGGCTTCGATCGCCAACCTGGGGCTGAAGTCCGCGTGGGGTCTCAAGCGGATCGTCCTCAACCTGCTGACCGGGTTCGTCCCGATCCTGCCCTTCGTCGCCGAGGCGCGGGTGACCCGCTCGACCGAGGCGTTGCTGTCACGCGCGTACGTCGCCGGGGACGGTTCGACCGGCCGATAGGCTGGCGCGGTGCCTGAGTCCGAGGTCGACACGCTCCAGGCTCGGCCGGTCCTCGTCGTCGACTACGGCGCCCAGTACGCGCAGCTCATCGCCCGCCGCGTCCGCGAGGCTCGCGTCTACAGCGAGGTGGTTCCGCACACGCTGCCGGTCCCGGATCTCCTGGCCCGGGAACCCGCCGCGGTGATCCTCTCGGGGGGACCCTCCAGCGTGTATGCGCCGGGGGCCCCGGCGCTCGACCCGGCCCTGCTCTCGGCCGGCGTCCCGGTGTTCGGGATGTGCTACGGGTTCCAGGCCATGGTCCAGGCGCTCGGAGGCACGGTCGCCCACACGGGGAGCGGCGAGTACGGGCATACCCCTGCTTCGGTCTCGCCCTCGACCTTGTTCGAGGGCCAGCCTGCCGAGCAGTCGGTGTGGATGTCGCACGGCGACTCGGTGACCGAGGCACCAGCCGGTATGCGAGTGACCGCCTCCACCGATGGGGCGCCGGTGGCGGCGTTCGAGGACGATGCCCGGCGGTTGTACGGGGTGCAGTGGCACCCCGAGGTCATGCACTCCGCGTACGGCCAGCGGGTGCTCGAGAATTTCCTGTGGCGCGGGGCCGGGTTGGCCGCCGACTGGACGCCGGCGAACGTCGTCGACACCTTGGTGGCGCAGGTGCGCGAGCAGGTCGGTTCGGCGCGGGTGCTGTGCGCGCTGTCCGGCGGGGTGGACTCGTCGGTGGCGGCCGCCTTGGTGCAGAAGGCGGTGGGCGACCAGCTGACCTGCGTGTTCGTCGACCACGGACTTCTGCGCGAGGGGGAGGCCGAGCAGGTCGAAAAGGATTTCGTCGCCGCGACGGGGGTCCACCTTGTCGTCGTCGACGCCAGGGCGCGCTTCCTGTCGGAGCTGGCCGGGGTGGCGGACCCGGAGGAGAAGCGGAAGATCATCGGGGCGCAGTTCATCCGGGTCTTCGAGCAGGCGGCGCGTGACGTCGTGGGGTCCGCGTCGTCCGAGGGCCACCCGGTCGAGTTCCTCGTGCAGGGCACGCTCTACCCGGACGTCGTGGAGTCCGGTGGCGGAGAGGGCGCGGCGAATATCAAGTCGCACCACAACGTGGGTGGGTTGCCGTCAGACCTCCAGTTCACGCTGGTGGAGCCGCTGCGATCGCTGTTCAAGGACGAGGTCCGGGCGGTCGGGCTCGAGCTGGGGGTGCCCGAGGCGATCGTCTGGCGGCAGCCGTTCCCGGGGCCCGGGCTGGGGATCCGGATCGTCGGCGAGGTCACCGCAGAGCGGCTCGACGTGCTGCGCCGGGCGGACGCGATCGCCCGCGCCGAGCTCACCGCCGCGGGACTGGACCGCGACGTCTGGCAGTGCCCAGTGGTGCTGCTGGCGGACATCCGGTCGGTGGGCGTTCAGGGGGACGGTCGCACGTATGGCCATCCGGTCGTGCTGCGCCCCGTTTCGTCCGAGGACGCCATGACGGCGGACTGGACGCGGGTTCCGTACGACGTGCTGGCCCGGATCTCGACGCGGATCACCAACGAGGTTCGCGAGGTGAACCGGGTGGTGCTCGACGTGACGTCGAAGCCTCCGGGGACCATCGAGTGGGAGTGACGCCTTACCCGCCGCCGGACCAGGCCGGGACCCCCGCGGCCCCGACCCGGCGCGCCGCCGCAACGACTGCCGAGGTCGTCGACTCTGGTGGCGCTCCGGCCGGGACCGCCGCAACGTCACACAACGACTGCAGTAGTTGCGGAACGTCGCTACTCGACTGAGCCACCGCCGGCATTCGCCGGGCCGACGCGTCTTCGAAAACACAACTCCGACATGTCTGGGCTGTTGTGCGGTTTCGACGCTGCCGGCGACAACGGGTCAGACATGTCGGAGTTGTGGTTGCGCCGGCTGAACCCCCCGCAACGACTACGGACTTTGTCAGCACTGGTGGCAATCCGCACCTGACCGCCGCCTGACACCGACGGCAGTAGTTGCAGCGCCTGAGGCTGTCAGTCGTCGTGGGACGCGGGCCGGTCGTCCGATTCGGCGAGCGCTTTGACGGCGGCGAGCCGGCGGTCCCACGTGTCGGCCAGAGCCGAGAGCCACGTCGCCGTCTCGCTCAGGGCGGCGGGCCGCACGGCGTACTGCACCCGCCGACCCAACCGCTGACGGCGCACCAGCCCTGCCTGCTCCAGCACCCGCAGCTGCTTCTCCACGGCTTGGCGGGTGATGTCGAGCAGCGCAGCCATGTCCGCC